>NZ_VFTH01000035.1:0-36965 GCF_006439375.1 Mesorhizobium sp. B4-1-1 | reverse complement strand
TTATGCCTACTTCCTACTGCCTACTGCCTACTGCCTACTGCCTACTGCCTACTGCCTACTGCCTACTGCCTATCTAACTACCCGCACCACCGTCCTGTCCGACAACAAAGGAAGCAGCCTCGTCATGGTCCGCGCCGTCACCGCCACACACCCTTGCGTCGGCGTGAAACCCGGCCGGGCCAGATGGAAGAAGATCGCGCTGCCACGCCCGCGCCGGCGCGGCGCGATGTTCCAGTCGAGCACCAGGCAGACATCGTAGAGCCGGTCGCCGCGCTTCATCCGCTCATGGCTCGCGCCATAGGGGATCTTAACCGGCCGATTGTAATTGCGGTCGTCCGGCACCTCGCACCAGCCGAGATCCGGACCGATCGGGGCCATCGGCAGCCTCGTCCTGCGCCCGCCCGCGAAATGATCGCCCCGATAATAGCCTGACAGGATGCGCATCGACGCCAACGGCGTCGCGCCGTCCCCTTCATGCTTGTTGGCGGTGATGCCGCCGCGCCCCAAAGCGCAGGGAAACACCGTCTTGCCGGCCTGCAGGAACCCCTGCGCCGGATTGCCGGGCCGTGCGCGAACGACCAAAACACGCAAGGCTTTGGGCAAAAATGCGGCCGCCTCATTGCGCGCGCGTTTTTTCTTGTATGATTGTGTCACGGAACAAATCACTGTGATCGGCTGTTGCGCCGGTGAGCTTCCGCATAAATGGGGGGAGGTCAACTGAATATTCTTTTTAAAACAACGGATTGATCCATGACATCACGCACCATCCTGATCGTCGATGACGACGACGACCTGCGCGCCACCCTGGTCGAGCAACTGGCGCTCTACGAAGAATTCGACGTCCAGCAGGAATCGACCGCCGCAAAAGGCGTTGCCGCGGCGCGCGGCGGCGTCGTCGACCTGCTTATCATGGATGTCGGCCTGCCCGACATGGATGGCCGCGAGGCAGTGAAAATCCTGCGCAAGGGCGGCTACAAGGCGCCGATCATCATGCTGACCGGCCATGACACCGACTCCGACACGATTCTGGGTCTCGAGGCCGGTGCCAACGATTATGTGACCAAGCCTTTCCGCTTCGCCGTGCTGCTCGCGCGCATCCGCGCCCAGCTTCGCCAGCATGAGCAGAGCGAGGATGCGACCTTCTCCGTCGGCCCCTATACATTCAAGCCCAGCCAGAAGCTGCTGATCGATCCGCGTGGCGCCAAGGTGCGGCTGACCGAAAAGGAAGCCTCGATCATCAAGTATCTCTACCGCGCCGACCAGAAGGTGGTGACGCGCGACGTGCTGCTGGAAGAGGTCTGGGGCTACAATTCCGGCGTCACCACGCACACGCTGGAGACCCATGTCTATCGGTTGCGCCAGAAGATCGAGCGCGATCCTTCCAATGCCGAAATTCTTGTGACAGAAAGCGGCGGCTACAAGCTGGTTCCTTAAACATTCATGATCTAGAGCAATTCCAGGAAAGTGTGAGGCGGTTTTCCGTCCGGAATTGCGCTAAAACAAACCGAATGAGCGGTCGGGCGGGACCGCTTCGGGTACGATCCTGGCGCTGGAGGGTGATGGATCGGCTCGTTGCACGCATCGCACGATGCACGGTGGAGCGTTTCGCGCGCCCAAGAGGGCGCGCCGCTCCAAAGGAGGGACTGGACTGACCGCTCGGGGACACAGCTAGGATGGCGCTGGATGACGACATCCACATACTGTCCAGCGTGAAGCTTTTCCAGGGCTTTACGCAGGAACAACTGCGCCTGCTCGCCTTCGGCGCCGAGACCACCCTGCTGCAGGCCGACCGCAAGCTCTATCTCGAGGATGACGAGGCCGACTCCGCCTATATCGTGGTCAAAGGCCGCATCGCGCTCTACCGCGAGCAGGGCGGCGAGCGCGTCCCGATCGGCACGGCTGGCCCGGGCGCGATGCTGAGCGAGTTGGCCCTGATCGCCGACACCAGGCGGCTGACCAGCGCTTCCGCGGCGATCGATTCGGAAGTCATCCGGTTGAGCCGCAAGATGTTCCGCCGCATCCTGGAGGAGTATCCGGACCTCGCCATGCAACTGCACGCGCGCATCCTGGAGGAATTTCAGCAGATGATCGCCCGAATCGAGGAACTGGCGCCGCGGTTTACGGGGTAGCGGTAGGCGTCGGCCAGAGAGCGCCTTCGTCATTCTAAGGCGGAGCAAGGAGCGAAGCGACGCGCGCAGGACCCAAGAATGACGACCGCAAAGGCAGGCGCCTCCCCTCCCGCCGTCCCACGCTAATCCAGGTCGAACCGTGCAATAACCGGCACATGATCGGACGGCTTCTCCCAGCCGCGCGCCGCCTGCAGGATCTCGTAGCCGGTGAAGCTCGGCACCAGATTGGCTGACGACCACACGTGATCGAGCCTGCGCCCCCTGTTGGAGGCTTCCCAGTCCTTTGCGCGGTAGCTCCACCAGGTGTAGAGTTTCTGCTCGGCGGGCACGTTGAGCCGCATCAGGTCGACCCAGCCGCCGGCCTCGCGCATCGCCTCGAAATTTGTCGTCTCGACCGGCGTATGGCTGACGACGTTGAGCAATTGCTTGTGCGACCAGACGTCATGCTCCTGCGGCGCGATGTTCAGGTCGCCGACCAGGATCGACGCGGAGAGCTCGTCCTGGCACGCCGGCATGCCGTTCATCTCATGGACGAAATCGAGCTTGTGCCGGAATTTGCGGTTGATCTCCGGGTCCGGCTCGTCGCCGCCGGCCGGCACGTAGAAATTGTGGACCACCACCGACTTGCCGCCCGCCCGTACCCTGACCGACAGATGCCGGCTGTCGTCGATCTCGCAGAACCGCCGCTTTTCGACCAGCTCGATAGGACGGCGGGCGACGGTGGCGACGCCGTGATAACCCTTCTGGCCGTGGAACAGGATGTGCTCGTAGCCCGCCTTGCGGAAGGCTTTTTCCGGGAACAGCTCGTCGGGAACCTTGGTCTCCTGCAGGCACAGCACGTCGGGCGCGTGCTCTTTCAGGAGCCGCTCGACGATCGGCATGCGCAGGCGCACGGAGTTGATGTTCCAGGTGGCGATGGTGAAGGGCATGCGGCGGAGTCCAGGACGGCGAAAGTCGCCGCACTAGTGCCAGCCAAGCGCGACAAAAACAAGCTAAGCGACAACGGTCGAGGTCAGCGCTACCCCTCTTCGCTCTGCCGGGCCTCTCCTCGTAAACGGGGAGGAAGAGCTTATCTGGTTTTCGTATTCAGCTCGCGGTTCGCGGTATAGTCGATGGCAAACGTGTCCGGCGGGAAGCTGACGCCTTCCTTGGTGTTGAAGATCATCACCGTGGTGTCCTTGCCTTGAGCATCGGTGATCGTCCACTGGCGCAGATCATAGGTCTTCGGGTCGAACATCATGGTGATCATCGCATTGCCGAAGACCGACTTGTCGGAAAGCTTGATGGTGGTCAGGTCGTCCTCTTCCTTGATGGCCTTGACGCGCCCGCCGGAGAGATCGATCCGGTCGTCGAGCAGCAGCTTCAGCGGCGTCTTCGACAGCGGATAGAGGTCGGAGGTGTTGAGCTTCTTGTTGAGGATCACCACCGACTTGCCGTCGGAGATGACGCGGAAGTTCGAGGAACCGTCATAGTTGAAGCGGATCTTGCCCGGGCGTTCGAGGAAGAACTTGCCGCCGGTCTGCTCGCCTTTCGGGCCGAACTGGACGAACTCGCCGCTCATCGACTTCACTGAGGAGAAATGGTCGGCGATCTTCTGCGCCGCCGGCGGCACGGCGGCCTGCGCCGCGGCCACGAGCTGGTAGCCCGGGACGAGGTTGAGAGCGGCGACTCCGCCAAGCATCAGGCCGAGGCCGAGGACCTGGCGGCGGGTGATGGCGAATTCTGTCTGGGTCTTCATGCCGGTCGCTTCCTGTGATTCGTGTTGCCGCAGTTTCTGGACTCCCACTGGGGCTTAAGTTTGGCGGGTGCGCGGCAGGTCCACAGCCCGTCGCATTGAACGCGCCAGACGATTTCCGGTTGCTTGCTGACCCGGGCTGGCGTCTGGCCGGCCAGGGTTTGTCGAGATCCGGGCCAGGCCGGCCTCGCCTGGATTTCTATAGCCCTAGAACTTGTCCTCTTCGGTCGGCACCAGAATCTCGCGTTTGCCGGCATGGTTGGCCGGGCCGACAATGCCTTCCTTCTCCATCTTCTCGATGATCGAGGCGGCGCGGTTGTAGCCGATGCCGAGCCTGCGCTGGATGTAGCTGGTCGAGGCCTTGCCGTCGCGCAGCACCACCGCCACCGCCTGGTCGTATGGATCGTCGGAATCCTCGAAATTGCCGCCGCCACCGCCGCCGGAGCCACCCTTGCCCGACGGACCGTCCTCGTCCTCGTCCTCGTCGTCCTCGGTGATGGCGTCGAGATATTCCGGCACGCCCTGCAGCTTCAGATGCCCAACGACCTTCTCGACCTCGTCGTCCGACACGAACGGGCCGTGCACGCGCTGGATGCGGCCGCCGCCGGCCATGTAGAGCATGTCGCCCATGCCGAGCAGCTGCTCGGCGCCCTGCTCGCCAAGGATGGTGCGGCTGTCGATCTTCGACGTCACCTGGAAGGAGATGCGGGTCGGGAAATTGGCCTTGATGGTGCCGGTGATGACGTCGACCGACGGGCGCTGCGTCGCCATGATGACATGGATGCCGGCCGCGCGCGCCATCTGCGCCAGCCGCTGCACCGCGCCCTCGATGTCCTTGCCGGCCACCATCATCAGGTCGGCCATCTCATCGATGATGACCACGATATAGGGCATCGGCTCGAGATCGAGATCCTCGGTCTCGTAGATCGCCTCGCCGGTCTGGCGGTCGAAACCGGTTTGCACCGTGCGCGAGATCTTCTCGCCCTTCTTCTCGGCCTGTTGGACGCGGGCGTTGAAGCCGTCGATGTTGCGCACGCCGACCTTGGACATCTTGCGGTAGCGGTCCTCCATCTCGCGCACCGTCCATTTCAGCGCGACGACCGCCTTCTTGGGGTCGGTGACGACCGGCGTCAGCAGATGCGGGATGCCGTCATAGACCGAGAGTTCGAGCATCTTCGGGTCGATCATGATCAGCCGGCATTCCTGCGGCGTCAGCCGGTAGAGCAGCGACAGGATCATGGTGTTGATGGCGACCGACTTGCCCGAGCCGGTGGTGCCGGCGACCAGCACGTGCGGCATCTTGGCGATGTCGACGATGACCGCCTCGCCATTGATGGTCTTGCCCAGCGCCAGCGCCAGCTTCGCCTTGGTCGTCTCGAAATCGCGGCTGGCCATGATCTCTCTGAGATAGACCGTCTCGCGCTTGGCGTTGGGCAGCTCGATGCCGATGGCGTTGCGGCCGGGCACGACGGCGACGCGGCAGGCGATCGCGCTCATCGAACGGGCGATATCGTCGGAAAGGCCGATGACGCGCGAGGACTTGATGCCGGGCGCCGGCTCCAGCTCGTAGAGCGTGACGACGGGACCGGGACGGACATGGATGATCTCGCCCTTGACGCCGAAATCCTCCAGCACGCCTTCGAGCAGGCGCGCGTTCTGCTCCAGCGCGTCCTTCGACAGGCTTGGATCCTTGGCGACGTTCTTCGGCTCGGACAGGAAATGCAGCGATGGCATCTCGAACGTGTCGGAACCGATCAGCGAGGTCTGCGCCTCGCGCTGGACGCGCCCGCCCGGCACGGGTCGCGCCGCCGGCGCGGCGACGCGGGTCGCCGCATCGGAGCGGAAATTCTGCACCTTGGCGCCCGGCCCGGCGCGGCGCCGGGCTGGTCCTTCGTCGTCGAAATCGTCAAAGCCGACGCCTTCGTCATCCTCGTCGCCG
The DNA here is from genome assembly GCF_006439375.1 of Mesorhizobium sp. B4-1-1. Lineage (NCBI taxonomy): Bacteria > Pseudomonadati > Pseudomonadota > Alphaproteobacteria > Hyphomicrobiales > Phyllobacteriaceae > Mesorhizobium > Mesorhizobium sp. B4-1-1. The sequence continues at coordinate 31,162 of NZ_VFTH01000035.1, read as the reverse complement.
AAAATGTCTTCATCGACCGGGTCAACCGAAGCGGTGCGATCATTGACCATGGCGGCGAAGAATTCCGGCTCGACTCGGGCGCGACCGCCGGGGCTCATGCGGGCCTCGGCGAACTCGGCCGATTCGACCCGCTCGGCGGCGCGTCGCCAGGCGCTGGCTTTCGGTTCCATTGGCGGTTCGAATTCGTCGCGCTCGCGCCTGCGCCGCTCGGCGCGGCGATGCAGGAAGGCGCGGAACGACAGCCACCAATGGGTGACGGCGCCGAGCGCGAGGATGCCTTCGTCGCCCTCATCCTCATCATCGTCGAACAACATCTCGTCCTGCTCGCGCGGATCGGGCCGGGCGGCGCGCTCCATGACGGCAAAGCCGTTCTTGCGCGCGATCAGCGCTGAGCCATAGGCGAACAGCCACAACATCGGCGCGGCGAGGATGACCGCTATGATGCTGGCGAAAAGCCCTTTCGGGTAACCGCCGACTGCGATGCCCGGGATTTTCAGCACCATGTCGCCGAACACGCCGCCGAGCCCGGTCGGCAGCGGCCAGGTGTTGGGCGGCGTCACGCAGCCGACGATGGCCGCGGCGAGAAGCGCGAAGCCGAACCAGGCGAAGCCACGCCTCGGCAATTTGTCGACGCCGCGCGCGGAAAACAAAAGGAAGCCCCAGATCACCGCCGGCACCAGCCCGGCGACGGCGGCAAGGCCGAAGAACTGCATGGCGAGGTCGGAGAACACCGCGCCGGCATAACCCATGGCGTTGGTGACGACATTGCTGGTGGCGTGCGAGAAGCTCGGATCGGCGACGTTCCATGTGGCTAAGGCCGCAATGCCGAAGGCGGTGAACAGGAACAGCCCGGCGCCGACCAGCCGCCCGACCTGACGCCGCGCGAATGCCTGGATGCCGTGCCCCGTATCGGTCAGCGCGAGCGGTGCTGAGGCGCCTGAACGCATGCTCTTCCCCGTGATCGTTGCCTGGCCGGGCGCATGGCGCATTCCGGCAGATTCGAACGCCAGACTATCGGGGGGAAGGTTAAGGCCGCATTAACCATGGCCATTTACCGGGCTTCAGCTCGAACAAAGATGGCAGGCCTCGCGGCCCGCCACCCTGTGCCTTGAAATGACGAAACGATCGGGCCCTTCCGGACCCGACCTGCCGCAGATCACCTGTTGCCGACGTAGGTTACCAGATTGCCGCAGAACTCGGCGTGAGGCTTGCTCATCGCCGCGTCCTGGCATTCCTTCATCATCATGTCCTGCTTGTCCTTGGGCATCGCCGCCCAGGCTGCTTTGAAGTCGGCCTCAGGCTTCATGGTCTTCATGCTGGAATCGGTGAAGAACGGGTCCATGTTGGCCGGCTCATCGAGAGCGCCGGCAAGTGCAACGCCGCTGATCATCGAAAGAGCCATTGCTCCCAGGAAGATGTTCTTGAAGTTCATCAGTTGATTCCTTCCCTCTTGTTTGGCGGGCGCCTGGATGACGCTCGCTATCCCATTACGGAATCTGGAGGGTCGATGTTTCACGCAAGTTCGATCAAGTGAATGTGATCGAAACTTCGCTTGGCAGGCGCCAAACAAAAAAGGAGGCCCGGAACGTTGTCCCGGGCCTCAAGGCGTGAGCCCCTTTCGGGAGCGTCACGACGGGATCTTGGGAGGAATTCGGGCCGGCGGGAGGATCCGCCGGCCCCTAACGAAGACGGCCTTACGGCACCACTTCGCCGTGCTGGGTGACGTCGAGGCCTTCCACCTCTTCCTGGGTCGACGGACGCAGGCCGACCAGGGCCTTGACGATGTAGAGGATCACGAAGGTAGCGATCGCCGTCCACAGGATGGTGAAGACGATGCCGTAGAACTGCTTGCCTACCGAAGCATCCTTGCCGAGGGCGTTGATGGCCGGATCGGCGAGCGCGCCGGTGAGCAGCGCGCCGACGATGCCGCCGACGCCGTGGACGCCGAAGGCGTCGAGCGAGTCGTCATAGCCGAACGCATGCTTGAGCTTGACCGCCGAGAGGTAGCAGACCACGCCGGCGATGATGCCGACGATGAAGGCGCCGGTCGGGTTGACGAAGCCGGAAGCCGGCGTCACCGCGACGAGACCGGCGACGGCGCCCGAGATGATGCCCAGAACCGAAGGCTTCTTGGCGACGATCCATTCGGCGAACATCCAGGCCAGCGCCGCGGCGGCGGTGGCGACCTGCGTGTTCATCATGGCGGCACCCGCGAGCCCGTCGGCGGCGAGTTCCGAACCGGCGTTGAAGCCGAACCAGCCGACCCACAGCAGCGAAGCGCCGATGACGGAATAGACCAGATTGTGCGGCGCCATGTTGGTGGTGCCGTAGCCTTCGCGTTTTCCGAGAACCAGCGCGCAGACCAGGCCCGCGACACCGGCGTTGATGTGGACGACCGTGCCGCCGGCGAAGTCGAGCACGCCCGCCGCGCCAAGGAAGCCGCCGCCCCACACCCAGTGCGCGATCGGCGCATAGACGAAGACCAGCCACAAGCCCATGAAGATAAGCAGCGCCGAGAATTTCATACGCTCGGCGAAGGCGCCGGCGATCAGTGCCGGCGTGATGATGGCGAAGGTCATCTGGAACATCGAGAAGACGAACTCGGGGATGTTCGAGACACCCGGCAGCCAGAGCGTCGAGACGGTGATGCCATGGTGGAAGAACCGCGAGAAGCCGCCGATATAGGCATTCAAGCTGGCGGAGTCATTGGTCGTGAAGGCCAGCGAATAGCCGAACATGAACCACAGTACGGTCACCAGGCAGGTGATGGCGAAGCTCTGCATGATGGTGGCGAGCACGTTCTTCTTACGCACCATGCCGCCGTAGAACAGCGCCAGGCCCGGGATGGTCATCATCAGCACCAGCGCCGTCGAGGTGAGCATCCAGGCGGTGTTGCCGGTGTCGAGCGCCGGCGCCGGCGCGGCGGGTGCTGCCGGGGCGGCTTCCTGCGCGATGGCGGCGACGGTGCTCATGGCCACGAGCGCGAGCGAAGCGGCCGTGCGTCCCGTCGTCTTCAAGGTGGAAGGAATATTCATTGAACTCTCCGTTGGAATGGATGGTCGCCGCCTAGAGCGCGTCGGTGTCTGTTTCGCCGGTGCGGATGCGCACCGCCTGGTCGATGCCGAAGACGAAGATCTTGCCGTCGCCGATCTGACCGGTCTTGGCGGCCGCGGTGATGGCTTCGACGGCCTTGTCGACCATGTCGGCGCCGACGGCGACCTCGATCTTGATCTTGGGCAGGAAGCTGACCGCGTATTCCGCGCCGCGATAGATTTCGGTATGCCCCTTCTGACGCCCGTAGCCTTTGACCTCGGTGACGGTCAGGCCCTGGATGCCGACGGCGGTGAGCGCTTCGCGCACCTCGTCGAGCTTGAACGGCTTGATGATTGCCATCACGATTTTCATAAGGTTTCACCCTTTGCTGTTGCGGTCCCCCGCGTTTGCACACCTTCACCGATCCCGAGGAGCCGGAGAGTGCTCGGCAGGATTCAAGCTCCGTGCCAATTGCCGAAGCAGGGCGTTAACTTGTTGTAAACAAAGGGAACGAGTGACCCGCGCACACTGTTTGTGCGGGAGCTCGTCGATCTGGCGGATCAAAAAATGGGCAAAATTCGGAAAATGCCTATTAAGTAGGCTTGAACCGGAAGCCGGCTCAGCGTTTGAGCCGGATGAGGCCTTCCTGGGCAACCGAGGCGATCAGCGTTCCATCCCGCGCGAACAGCGAGCCGCGGGTGAAGCCGCGCGACCCTTGGGTCGACGGACTGTCCTGGTTGTAGAGGATCCAGTCGTCCAGCGAATGGCTGCGGTGGAACCACATGGCGTGGTCGAGGCTGGCGGCCTGGATGTCGCGGTCGAAAATGGCGCGGCCATGCGCGAAGGTCGAGGTGTCGAGCAGCGTCATGTCGGAGAGGTAGGCGAGCACGGCCGCCTGCGTCGCGCGGTTTTCCGGCACCGGGCCGGTGGTGCGGATCCAGATGTTCTGCTGCGGCTCCAGCTTCTCGCGGCTCGTATAGTGCTTCAGCATCACCGGCTTCATCTCGATCGGCCGGTCGCGCTCCCAGTAGCGCCTGATGCCTTCCGGAACCGCCTCGCCGAACTTGCCGAGCAGCTCGCGCTGGGTGAGCAACGTGTCGGGCGCCGGCACGTCGCGCGGCATCGGCAGCTGGTGTTCGAGCCCGACCTCGTCCTGCTGGAAGGAAGCCTCCAGCGAGAAGATCGCCTGGCCGTGCTGGATCGCAACGACCCGGCGCGTGGTGAAGGAGCCGCCGTCGCGGATGCGGTCGACCTCGTAGACGATCGGCAGCTTGGTGTCGCCCGGCCGCATGAAATAGCCGTGCAGCGAATGCACATGGCGTTCGGGCTCGACGGTACGCTGCGCGGCTACCAGCGCCTGGGCGATGGTCTGGCCGCCGAAGACACGTTGCCAGTCGACCTTGGGGCTGCGACCACGATACAGATTGTGTTCGAGCTGTTCGAGGTCGAGAATGTCGAGAAGCTCGTCCATGGCCGCTGTCATGTTTGAAATCCTTCGAGGATGTGCCATGGCCGGTTTCGGACAGGACGTGCGGGCAGTCAAGGCCGCAAGCGGCGGCCGGCCGAAGCCGTGAAAGGATGATGCCATGGTCGACCGCAAGCCGGACGGAGCAGGAGCCGATGGGAAGCGCGAGGCTCTGGACGTGCTCATCGCCGGCGCCGGCTATGTCGGCCTCACCGCGGCCGTGTCGCTGAAGCAGGCGCGGCCGGGCCTCGCCATCGCCGTCGTCGACGCGGCGCCCACCGGCGTCTGGCAGCGCGACGGCCGCGCCTCGGCCATAGCGGCGGCGGCCAGCCGCATGCTGGAGCAGCTTGGCGTCTGGGAAGAGATCGCGCCGGAAGCACAGGCGATCACCGAAATGATCATCACCGATTCGCGCACGGCCGACCCAGTGCGTCCGGTGTTCCTGACCTTCGACGGCGAGGTTGCGCCCGGCGAGCCCTTCGCCCACATGGTCGCCAACCGCGGCTTGAACGGCGCGCTTCGACGGCGCGCCGAAAAGCTCGGCATCGACATCATCGAAGGCATGGCGGTCAGCGCCTTCGATGTGAACGGCGCCGGCATCACCGTGCATCTGGCCGACGGCGCCGCGCTGAAGGCGCGGCTGCTGGTCGCCGCCGACGGCGTCAATTCGAAATTGCGCGACATGGCCGGCATCAAGACCGTCAAATGGGAATACGGCCAGTCCGGCATCGTCTGCACGGTGGCGCATGAGCGCCCGCACAACGGCCGCGCCGAAGAACATTTCCTGCCGGCCGGCCCCTTCGCGACGCTGCCGCTGAAGCCGGACAAGGATGGCACCAACCGTTCGTCGATCGTCTGGGTGGAGCGCACGCAGGATGCCAAGGCGCTGGTCGACGGCGACGAGTTCGTCTTCGAGCACGATCTGGAGCAGCGCTTCGGCCTGAAGCTCGGCGAAATAAGCGTCGCCGACAAGCCGCGCGCCTGGCCGCTCGGCCTGACGCTCGCCCGCGCCTTCGTCGCGCCGCGCTTCGCGCTGGCCGGCGACGCCGCGCACGGCATCCACCCGATCGCCGGTCAGGGCCTCAATCTCGGCTTCAAGGATGTCGCGGCCCTGGCCGAGGTCGTGGTCGAGGCCGACCGGCTCGGCCAGGACATCGGCGCGCTCGACGTGCTCGAGCGCTACCAGCAATGGCGCCGCTTCGACACGCTGCAGATGGGCGTCACCACCGACGTTTTGAACCGGCTGTTCTCCAACGACATCGGCCCGCTGCGTGCCGCGCGCGACCTTGGCCTCGGGCTGGTCGAGCGCATGCCGAGGCTGAAAGAGTTCTTCATCCGCCAGGCTTCGGGCCTGTCCGGCGAAACCCCACGGCTGTTGAAGGGCGAGGCGATCTGAGCGCTTGCCGATTGGCGTAGGCCGCCGCGTCGCTTCGCTCCTTGCTCGCCATGGAATGACGAAGCGAGAGGCGTTTCGGCCAATCATGAAGGCAGTCGATCCGACCGCCGCAGCTTCGGCTTAGTTCACTTCAAACCCCAGCTTCTGCCTTAACCTCAGCATCCGCTGGTCGGCGATCCTTAGGCTTCGCTCGCCGCCTTGCGCGATGCGGTCCAGCATCGTGAGCAGATCGTCCCGTTCATGCGGATCGAGGCGCTCGCGCAAAAACGGCGCCAGCTTGTCGATGACGATCGTCGTGTCGTCGACCTGCGTGGCGGCCCATTTGGCGTAGACGACCGCCTCGTCGGTCTTCTTCGGGCTGTCGGCGATCCGCGCGATCACCTCGCGGATGATCGCCTCGCGCTGCGGCAGGACCGGGCCGTGCTCGGAGACGATCGCGGTGATCAGCGTCGCCGCCGCCACCACCGGATCGTCGATCGCCGTCAGCGGCGAAAGCGCGGCCTGGTTGCGCAATTTCTTGCGGCGGATGTTGCCCTGGACGCGTCCGACGACATCGGCGACCTCGCGCGCGGCGTCGCTCATATATTTCAGCCGGTACCACCAGATGGCGGCCGCTCCGAGCAGGCCGAGGATGGCGATCAGGAAAGGCATGCCGAATTCCCCCGAAATCGCGGCGACGATAGACGATAAGAGAAGCGCGGCCCTGCTTCAACACGCGACAGTTGCGGCGGCGAGAAATCCTGAAGATGTTTCCCGCAAGAGACAGCTTCGACCGGCGCGTCGTGCCATGACCGGCGGCTTATGACCCCGGTATGTCGTAGATCGCCCTGATTTCGACCGTACCGAGCTCCGCCAGCGGGATCTTGGCCGCAATGTCGAGCGCCTCGGCAAGATCCGCGGCCTCGACCATGACGAAACCCAGCAGTTGCTCCTTGGTTTCGGCGAAGGGGCCGTCGGTCACCAGCCGTTTGCCTTGGCGCCGCCTGAGCGACTTCGACATCTTCACCGGTTGCAGCGCCTGCGCGACGATCAGCTTGCCTTGCCGGTCGAGCTCCCTGTCATAGGCGAGCGAATCGGCATCGAGCTTGGCCGATTCCCTCGGGGTGAGCGCGAAAAGGTCCTTTTCCTCGCCATAGACCAGCAGGACATATTTCATTTCGAGCTTCCTTTCGTTGATGACGTATAGGGGGCGACGGTGTCGGTTTTGCTTGCCGTCACCGCATGGTCGAGCAGGCATGCCGCGACGCCGATGATGGCGATTGCCGCCGCCAGCCGGCCGAAGCCGGGCGCCGGCGGATCCAGCCAGAACTCTTCGAGTCGCCGGCCTTTTCGCCCCGGCCGTCCCCAGACCGCAAGAAACAGATTGTCCACCTCAACCTCCATTGGCCGCGAATGGCCGCCCGCAGGACGGTCGGGCAGACGGGAAGTCGACATTTTTGCACGCGTTTTTTTGGAGAATTTTCGAAGCGCGTCGCGCGACCACAATCATACCAGGCCATGGATGGTCTTCCGGCCCGCCCGCGCTATAGTTCCCGGGAACGCCGGCGCCCTGCCGGCGCAAACCCCGACAGACCAGGAGGAATTCATGGACCGCACCGCAAACGCCGTCTGGAAAGGCAATCTGAAAGAGGGCAAAGGCACGCTCGACACCCAGAGCGGCACCTTGAAGGGCACGCCCTATTCGTTCAAGGCGCGTTTCGAGGATGAGAGCGGCAAGTCCGGCACCAATCCGGAAGAGCTGATCGCCGCTGCCCATGCCGGCTGCTACGCCATGCAGCTGTCCCACTTCCTGGCCGAGAACGGCACGCCGGCCGCCGAGCTCGACGCCAAGGCGGTGGTGACGCTGGTGCCCGGCACCGGCATCACCGGCAGCGCCATCACCCTTGTCGGCAAGGTGCCGGGCATCGACGCGGCGAAATTCAAGGAGCTGGCCGAGAAGGCCAAGGCCGAATGCCCGGTGTCGAAGGCGTTAGGCGCCATCAAGGTGTCGTTGGACGCGAAATTGGGGTGAGACGGGAAACGGCGTCGCCCTCGGCGGTCAATCCTTGAGGGCGGCGGCACGGACATCCGAGGGCGTCGCGTCATAGCGGCGCCGGAACGCCCGGTTGAAATAGGAGAGGTCGTTGAAGCCGGCCTCGAACGCGATCGCGGTGATGCTGCGCCCGGCGTTGCGCGGATCGCAGAGCATGCGATGCGCGTGCAGCAGGCGCTGGCGCAGCATGAACTCCGACAAAGACGTGCCGTCGCTTTCGAACAACTTGCGCACATAGCGCGTGGAAAGCCGGTGGCGCCTGGCGACCTCCTCGGCCGAAAGGTCGCCGCCTCTGGCGATGATGTCTGCCTTGATGGCACGCAGCCGCGCCACTCGTGCGCCGCGCCCGCGCGCGATTTCCACCGCGTCCCTCGTCCCACCGATGGCAAGCGCCGCCAGATCGAAGATATGCGTTGTCGCCACATGCAGCTCTTCCGGGCTGAGCCCGTCGCCCGCATCCTGGACCGAATGGACATAGTCGATCAGCAGCCGCATCGCTCCGGTGCCGGTCGGTAGCGGCCGCATCAGCGCGACCGCGGGATCGCCGATCAGCGGCGAAAGCTGTTTGAGGGAAAAGCTCATATTGACGAAGCGGATGCCGCCCGGCTGGATGACGTTGAGGCCGACTTCTTCACCGCTCATCATCAGCGCGTGGCCGCCGCCGACCGGCTCCTCACGGCCGCGATGCTTCATCACGCTTGCGCCGTCCAGCGCCGCGAGCAGGACAAGATCGTCGCTGTCGATCAGCCTCGTCGAATGATAGACCCGGAATGCCGAGCAGGTGCCCGTAGCGATGCCCAGCCCCGGCAGCGCGCGCACCCGCATATCGACATGCGTCGGGTCGAGCGGATCGAGATCGACCTTCAGCACCGTGCGGCCATAGACCTCGCGCATGACCTCGACACGATCCCGCTCCGGGACCATGTCCGTGACCAGCCTGAACGAAGCCGACGGCCCCCTTGCCGCAGTCATCCGCACCCCCTGCCTCTGACGGATGGCCCGCGGGGCCATCGCCAATTTTGGAGGCCGGTTCCCGCTGTGGACGAACCGGCTCCAGAGGCGCGCTGATATGCGCCGAGGTTCCCGAAACGTCAATACAGGGCCGTTTTGGCCGCTTTAAGGGCCGCCTCGTCCAAGCTGCCCCTCGCCGGCCTCGCCTAGTTTGCGGCGCGCTTCGGCAAAGCCGGCAGCGCATTCCGAAACAATCGAAGGGGGTTCGATGTATCACCTGCAACTGTTCAAGACGCTGTCTCAATTGTCGTCAGCCGGCTTCAATCCTCGCGTCTATCTTTTGTCTCTCGCGCTCGGCAAAGGCGCAGCCGACCATCGCGACCTGAAACTGCCGCCTCGCCTTGGCGAGCGCCGGCCATGACCGCGAGACCTGTCTTTCCGATATCGTCGCTTGTCGGCCTTTTCGTTCTCGCCGGCTGCACAAGCCCTCAGGGGGCCGGCCTTGCGATGGGCGCGGTCGGCGCCATGGCCGGCGGCGGCGGGTTGAACCCGCTTTCGGCGGCGATCGGCCTCGGCACCATGGCGGCCGCCGATTCCGCGGCCGCGTCGCAGGCGGGTGTCATCACGCCGCAGGAGCAGGCCAAATATGCCGGCATGTCCTGCGCGGAATTGCGTCAATTGACGGCGAACTATGCGGCGGCTCAAGGCGCGCGCCCGGCGGCAAAGAAATATGGCGGCATGGCGCCTGCCGGCAAGATGGCCATCGCCAACCAGGTCATCTCCACCCGGCTCACCTATTTGAAACAGCTTGTGGCGAGCAAAGGATGCTGACCGGCCTTTCGCGTTTGGGGCGGGCGAGGCTTGTTGGCCTGGCTGCGCTGGCGGGATCGTTGGCCTTGGCAGCCACCGACGGCTTCGGCCAGGGAATCGGGCCGACGATCCGCTCGCATCGCAGCCCGATACCGGTGGCGCTCGTAGGCCAGTGGAGTTTTGCGGCCGCAACCGGCCAGTATTGCGACCCGCTCGGCGACTGCGCGCCGGGCAGCGGCGGCAGCATTACCTTCACATTCGGCGTCGGCGGGCGTGCCGAATACAGCCTGTTTCAGTCCTCGCTGGTCGAAGGCTGCGGTCAGGTTCAGTCGCTGAGGTCTATGGCCGGCACGGCAAGAGCGGACGGTTCCACGCTGGTGCTTACGCCGAAATCGGGAACCTACAAATCGTTCAATGGCTGCCGGCCGGACCTCACCGGAAACTGGAAACTTGGCGCTGAAGACCTGAAGCCGGTTTCGTTCAGCTGGCAATTGGATGAAGGGGAACTGAAGCTCGTCGACCCTACGGGCGAGGCCAGCGGCATCTACAACAGGAGGTGATACGCCGGGTTGTTATCCGGCGCCCAGCGCGTCGATCTTCGCGCGCAGTGCCGCGACCTCTTCCTCGAGCGCCTTCACGCGCGCTTCGAGATCGCTATCCGAAGATGTCGCTGCCGGCTGCCACGGAGCCGTCACCGCTGCCGCTTCCACCGGCCCGCTCAGCAAATGAACATAGCGCTCCTCGCGCTGCCCGGGGGCGCGTTCGAGCAATTGGATCAGCGGCGGACGGCGGCCGATCATCAGGTCGAGATTGTCGCGCAGCTCCTCGATCGAGGCGACGCGCGCCATGCGCTCCGAGCGGGCCAGAAGCTCATGCGCGGTCTGCGCGCCGCGCAGAAGCAAGAGGCCAATCACCGCGATCTGCGGCGTCGTCAGCGAAAAGCGCTGCGCCATCAGATGCTCGTAGCGCTCGACGCGCGAGGCGAAGGCCTGGCGCACCAGGCCCTTCTGCTCGAGCGAGCTCAGCGCCCGCCGGATTTCGGTGAGTTCCAGCGCCATCACCGGCTCGCGCGCCGTCTTCTGGTTGGCGGCCTGGTGCGCGCCGTTGAGCGTCAGCGGATAGACGTCCGGCGTCAGCTCCTTCTTCTCGATCAGCGAGCCGAGCACGCGGGCTTCGGTGGGAGAGAGGATGGGGAGATCTTCGCTCATTGAGTTGCCTATCCTTTCAGGCTGGAGGGACAGCAACCCCCTCTGTCCGGCAGGACAGAGGGGGTTGCGAAGGATCGCGACCTAGCGGTTGCTGTCACCAAACCCTTTTCGCCTCAGACCCTTCTCTCCACCATCATCTTCTTGATCTCGGCAATCGCCTTGGCGGGATTGAGTCCCTTCGGGCAGGTCTGCGCGCAGTTCATGATGGTGTGGCAGCGATAGAGCCGGAACGGGTCTTCCAGATTGTCGAGCCGTTCGCCCGTCGCCTCGTCGCGGCTGTCGATCAGCCAGCGATAGGCCTGCAATAGGGTGGCCGGGCCGAGATAACGATCGCCGTTCCACCAGTAGCTCGGGCACGACGTCGAGCAGCAAGCGCACAGGATGCACTCGTAGAGCCCGTCGAGCTTCTCGCGGTCCTCGTGGCTCTGCAGCCATTCCTTGGCGGGCGTCGGCGAGACCGTCTGCAGCCAGGGCTGGATCGAAGCGTGCTGGGCATAGAAATTGGTGAGGTCGGGCACCAGGTCCTTGATCACAGCCATGTGCGGCAGCGGATAGACCTTCACCGCGCCCGAAATGTCCTCGGCGCCCTTGGTGCAGGCCAGCGTGTTCGAGCCGTCGATATTCATGGCGCAGGAACCGCAGATGCCTTCGCGGCAGGAGCGGCGCAAGGTCAGCGTCGGGTCGATCTTGTTCTTGATCCACAACAACGCGTCGAGAACCATCGGCCCGCAATCGTCCATGTCGACGAAATAGGTGTCCATGCGCGGGTTCTCGTCGTCGTCCGGCGACCAGCGATAGATGCGGTATTCGCGCAGGTTCGTGGCGCCTTCCGGCTTCGGCCAGGTCTTGCCTTGCTGGACCTTCGAATTCCTGGGAAGCGTGAGTTCGACCATTACTTGCGGTCCTTTCGGATGACGAGCTTCAGCCCGGACCAGATTTCGTTCACGGCGGCGACCTTGACGTCGACCAGGTCGCGCTTCAGCGCCTCCGACCGGATGACGTCCTCGGTGACGTCGGTCGGCACTTTCGATGCCTTCTTCGGCCAGGAAACCCAGACCATGCCGTCGCGCTTGATCGCCGTCTCGATGTGGGCCAAGCCGTCCTCGATCTCGGCGCGCTGCCGGGTGAAGGCATGCACGGCATCGTATTTCCGGCGGCCCGAGATCGCCGACCATTTGGACAGCCGATCGACGCCGGCAAAGGACACCGCCTCGGTCAGCTCGTCGAGCTCCGGAGGCAGCGCAATGAAGGCGGCGACCATGCCGTCCCTCAGGCCGAGCTTGGCCGGAAGGGGCGTGCCGGAATATCCCGTGGTCGCCAATGCCATGGTCAATACACCCGCGCCTTCGGCGCGATCTTGGCCAGGCTGATGCCGCCGTCCTTTTCCGCCAGCAGCGGCTCGGTGTGCACCGGCCGGTAGGTCAGCGTCACCTTGCCGTCTTCGCTCAGATGAGCCAGCGTATGCTTGCGCCAGTTGGCGTCGTCGCGCTTGTCGAAATCCTCGCGCGCGTGCGCGCCGCGGCTCTCCTTGCGCGCCTCGGCGCCGTAGACCGTGGTGATGGCGTTGGCCATCAGGTTTTCCAGCTCCAGCGTCTCGACGAGGTCGGAATTCCAGATCATCGAGCGGTCGGTGACCTTGATGTTCTTGAGCTCGCCCCAGAGTTCCGAAATGCGCTTGCAGCCGTTCTCGAGCGATTCCTGCGTGCGGAACACGGCGGCGTCTTCCTGCATGGCGCGCTGCATTCTCTCGCGGAGCACCGCCGTCGGCGTCGAGCCGTTGGCGTGGCGCAGCCTGTCGAAGCGCTCCATGATCTTTTCGACCGAAGCTTCGTTGGGCGACGGGATCGCCGATTTGCGGTCGATCACCTGGCCGGCGCGGATGGCCGCCGCCCGCCCAAAGACGACGAGGTCGATCAGCGAGTTCGAGCCAAGCCGGTTGGCCCCGTGCACCGAAGCGCAGCCGGCCTCGCCGACGGCCATCAGGCCAGGCGACACGCGGTCGGGATGCTCGACCGTCGGGTTGAGCACCTCGCCCCAGTAATTGGTCGGCACGCCGCCCATATTGTAGTGCACCGTCGGCAACACCGGGATCGGCTCCTTGGTGAGGTCGACGCCGGCAAAGATCTTGGCCGATTCCGAAATACCCGGCAGCCGCTCATGCAGCACGGCCGGGTCGAGATGGTCGAGATGCAGGAAGATGTGGTCCTTGTTCTTGCCGACGCCGCGGCCCTCGCGGATCTCCAGCGTCATGCAGCGCGAGACGACGTCGCGCGAGGCGAGGTCCTTGGCCGACGGCGCGTAGCGCTCCATGAAGCGCTCGCCCTCGGAATTGACGAGATAGCCGCCTTCGCCGCGCGCGCCTTCGGTGATGAGGCAGCCGGCGCCGTAGATGCCGGTCGGATGGAACTGCACGAACTCCATGTCCTGCAGCGGCAGCCCGGCTCTGGCTGCCATGCCGCCGCCGTCGCCGGTGCAGGTATGCGCCGAGGTGGCGGAGAAATAGGCGCGGCCATAGCCGCCGGTCGCCAGCACCACCATCTTGGCCGAGAAGCGGTGGATGGTGCCGTCATCGAGGTTCCAGGCGACGACGCCGGTGCAGGTGCCGTCCGGCTCCATGATCAGGTCGAGCGCGAAATACTCGATGAAGAACTGCGCGTTGTTCTTCAGCGACTGGCCGTAGAGCGTGTGCAGGATGGCGTGGCCGGTGCGGTCGGCGGCCGCACAGGTGCGCTGCACCGGCGGACCGTCGCCATAGTTCATCATGTGGCCGCCGAATGGCCGCTGGTAGATCTTGCCTTCCTCGGTGCGCGAGAACGGCACGCCGTAATGCTCGAGCTCGTAGACGGCGGCCGGCGCCTCGCGCACCATGTATTCCATGGCGTCGACGTCGCCGAGCCAGTCCGAGCCCTTGACGGTGTCGTACATGTGCCACTGCCAGGAATCGGGACCCATGTTGGACAGCGAGGCGGCGATGCCGCCTTGCGCGGCCACCGTGTGCGAACGCGTCGGAAACACTTTGGTGATGCAGGCGGTGCGCAGCCCCTGCTCGGCCATGCCGAGCGTGGCGCGCAGGCCGGCGCCGCCGGCGCCGACGATCACGACGTCGAATTTATGGTCGACAAAAGTGTAGGCGGAAGCCGTGTTGGCTGTATTTGCGTTGGCCAAGACGTCAGCCTCCGAATGCGAGTTTGAGCAGGGCAAACAGCGAAGCGACGCCGACTGCCACGCAGAAGAAGGTGTTGAGCGCGATCAGCGCCAACCTCAGGCCTTCGCCATGCACGTAATCCTCGATGATCACCTGCATGCCGATGCGCATGTGGTAAAGCGGCGAGATCAGCACCAGCCCGAGCATGACCACCACGAACGGGTTCGCAAGCGCCGCCCGCACATCCGCGTAGTCATGGCCGTTGATCGCGATCAGGAAGCCGACGAAGAACAGGATCAAAGGAATGTTGGCGATGGCGGTCAGCCGCTGCCGCCAGAAATGCCCGGTGCCTTCGCGGGCCGAACCGAGGCCGCGGACTCTCGCCAGCGGCGTGCGCATGTCCGAATTGTTCGCGCTCATCAGAAAGCTCCCCGCGCCATGTAGCCGGCGATCCAGATCAGCAGCGTCAGCACGATCGAACCGGCGAGCGTCGCCCAGGCGATCTTCGACGCGGTGTGCTTTTCCAGTCCCGCGCCGGTGTCCCAGACGAGGTGGCGCAACCCGCCCAGCATGTGGTGCATCAGCGCCCACGTGTAGCCGAACAGAACCAGCCGGCCGAGCCAGGAGCCGAAGGCCCAGTTGACCCAGTCGAAGGCGGCCTGCGAGCTCGAAGCCGCGATCAGCCATGCCGCCACCAACAGCGTCCCGAAATAGAGCGCGCCGCCGGTGATGCGATGGATGATCGACATCGTCATCGTGATCGGCGGCCGGTAGATCGTCAGATGCGGCGAGAGCGGTCGTTCGCGTCTGGCAATTGCGCGGGTGGCTGGTGATTTGCTCATGGCTCCCCCAGTTCGGCATCCTGGAGCCGCGATGCGGCGTTTGCCGCCCTCATATATGGCTTCGGACAGCCGGTTTCTAATGCTCTTTTTGCACCGCGTCAAAGCCGGAAAATCGTTTTGGAAACATCATTTAGTCTGACAAATTGGAGGCCGCGCGCTTCAATCGATTAGCGATTGTTAGAAGCCGGCGCAGCGTTCGCTGCAGTGCAACAACTGCCCTATCTTCTGCACGACTGCGGGGTGGATCCCCTCTTCATCACCAGTGCCTCGCGTCCGTCGATCACGATTGCGTCATGCGTCGCCGCTTCCTGGTAGCGGCTGCTCTGGTTGGCGGGCGAGGCGGCGAACTCCTCGGCCGAGCCATCGGGCCGCATGACGCGCAATGCGCTGCCCAGATTCTGGATGGTGATCATGCCGCCATTGCCGCATCTGTAGGTGGCCGTGCCGATTCCGGACCGCGGCGCGGTAAGGTCGGTGACGATCTTGGTTGGCGGTGCGGACGTCTTGGCCGCTGTCGGGACCGACGCTGCCGCAGGTACTGGAGGCATCGCCGGTATCGACGTCGCCGCTGGCGCGGCGGGCTGCTGGGTCGGCGCAGGCGAAGCCGGCGGCGGTGCGGCATCGGCCGACTTCGGCGCGCCGTCCTGCGGCACGCAGGCCGCGGCCGCGAGAAGCAGCGGGATGATGATCGAGACCCGAACCGTGTGGCCAAAGCTCATAGGCTGCCCTTTCGTGCGCGGCACCCTACAGCAATTCCGGGAAAAGTGTGAACGGTTGGGTTCGGCGCCTTCGCCGTGGCCTTCCGTCCGGAATTGCGTCGAAACAAAGAGATAGCCGCTTGCCGTTACTGTGAAACGGTGGACCGCTGTAGCCACGCGACGTTGCAAGATCAAGGTGACCTGGAGTCAGAGCGGCACTGCGACCGCCCTGTTGCCCGGGAAGTCGGCCCTCGAAATTAACCATGTTCCTTAAGAACCGGCGCCGAAAGCCCTGCCGCCTCTTAACAAAGGTTAAGAAAGAGTTAATTTCCGATTCGAACCGGATTCCAGGCGCGATCTGTCGCGCCTATCAAGGGAGAGCGACATGCGTTCGAATTCAGTGCGGGCAAGCCTCGCGGCCGCCGCGCTGGCGGGGTTTGTCATGGCAATCGCCGCGCCGGCCGAAGCCGGCTTGCGCCATCACGACCGCGTCTATGCCGATTCCTTCGGCAATCTCGTCATCGACAGCGCCGCCGGCTACAAGCGCATCGTCGTCGGCGAGGGCAAGCTTGCGAAAAAGCTTTCCGAATTCACCGGCGCCGGCCAGCCGGATGTCGTCTATGACGATGCGGACGAACCCGGCGCGCCCGGTTGCTACCAGCCGCCGGTGCTGGTGAAGGGCCGCTCCTATATGTACGGGCTTTCCGACGGCGAGATGCCCAATCTCAGCCCTTGCCGTTGAAGATCGTCGCCTGGCGCCGTCGCAGCGCGCCTGACACGCGCACGCAGTCGCGGCCGGCATTCTTGGCGTCGTAGAGCGCGGCGTCGGCGCGCCGCAGGAGATCGGCAAAACCCTCATCAGCGGCCAGCTCGGCTACGCCGAAGCTTGCGCTGCAGCGATGTTCGGCGGGCAGGCCATCGATCGGCAGGGCGCCGAACGCATTGCGCGCGCCTTCGGCAAACAGCCGCGCCGCGGCAAGATTGGTGCCCGGCAGGATGATGGCGAACTCCTCGCCGCCGATGCGGCCGGCGACATGATGTTCGGCGGCGGCTTCGCGCAGGAAACCGGCGAAGGTCTCGATCACGCGGTCGCCGCAGGCATGGCCGTAGCTGTCGTTGATGCGCTTGAAATAATCGAGATCGGCGATCACCAGCGCCACCGGCACGCCGCGCCGAACGGCGTCCCGCATGGCAAGGTCGGCATGGCGTTCGAAGCCGCCGCGGTTGAACAACCGGGACAAGGTGTCGGTTTCCGATTTCGAAGTCGCCTCGGCCAGCGCGTCGCGCACCAGCACGGCCAGGGCAAGCAGCGCCAGCGCCAGCCCGAACACGGTGCCGAGCGATTGCGACACCAGCGCGTAAGCCGTCTGCACATAGGCCTGCGGATTGGCGCCCCAGCCGCCCAGCGCACCCGCGATGAGCGGCTTGGAGGCAAACTGCACGGCGCTGGCGCCGAGCACCAGCGCCAGCACATGGTCGAGCCGCGCGAGCCTTCGCCTGGAGGACAGCACGATGCCGAGAGCGGCGAACTGCATGACGGCGTAGGGAAGCTGGTAGGCCATCATCCGCGTCAACGAATGGCGCGGCAGGTCCTGCACCAGATAGACGGCGACCGAGGCAACGACGAGGAAGCAGAGCATCTGCGGCCAGGGTGGCCGCACGCCATATTTGTGGGCGAGCCCGCCATTGAAGGCGACGGTTGCGCCGAGGAACACGGCAAAGGCGGCAACGACCGGCAGTCGGGCGTCCGCGAAAGCGGGAATGCTGAATTCGATGGCGAAATAGGCCATGCCGAGCAGGTAGCTGAAGGCGAGCCAGCGCGCCGACACGCGCCCGGTGTCATAGACGGCAACCGCCATGAATGCCGCTGCCAGCAGCCCGGCGACGAGCAGGTTGATCATCAGTATGAAGTCGGCGCTGCCCATATCTGCCTTCGTCGGACGTTCCGGACAGAAAAGCATCGACGGGCGAAGAACACGTTAATGCCGAGGCATGACCGCAGGCTACAGGCCTCTGCGATTAGCTGCAAACGCCCACGCGCTTGTCATCCAGGGCGAAGCAAGGAGCGGAGCGACGCGCGCAGACCCTAGAACTCATGCCGCTCCATTGAGGCGTTGCGGCAAATTATAGAATCTGCACTGCAGTATTCTACGCCAGAGGTAACGGCGTGGATCCTCGGGTCAAGCCCGAGGAAGACGAAGTTGCAGGAGCTTCGGGCAATCGCGAATGTTGCGATCGCCTTCTGGACTAAGTCCTTCTGTCTAAGGAGGGGGGTGCGCCCGGCCTGTATGTATCAGCCGACGGCGAGCGACTCGGCAGCGAAGGCGGTTTCAGGTCTCTCGTAAGACAGACGGACGCTGTCGCGGCCGTTCTTCTTGGCCTTGTAGAGCGCCTCGTCGGCGCGCCGCATCAACGGCATCAGCCCTTCCCTGCCGGTGCGGGCGGCAACGCCGAAGCTGGCCGTGACCCTGGTGCCGGGCGGCAGGCCATCGATCGTACCGGCCGAATAGAAGGAACGGATCGCTTCGGCGAAGAGCCTTGCCGACCCCAAGTCGCTTAGCGGCAAAAGCACGGCGAACTCTTCGCCGCCGATGCGCCCGGCGGCGCCGCGCGCGCCGGTGGCGGAGCGCAGCTTGGCGGCGAAATCGGCGATCACCCGATCGCCGGCCTCGTGGCCGTGCCGGTCGTTCAGCGCCTTGAAGTGGTCGAGATCGGCCAGCACCAGGGCGACGGGAAAGCCGGCTTTGCCGCACTGGTCGAGCAGCACGGTTGCCCGCTCCTCGAAACCGCGGCGGTTGAGGATGCCCGAGAGCGGATCGGTATGGGTCTCGGCCTTCAATGTCCTCATCACGTCGAGCGCCGCGGCCGTGAACAGGCAGAGCGCGATCAGCAGCGACAACAGCGCGTGCGAAAGCAGCGCCGTCGTCCAGTAGGACGATCCGTAGAAGCCGTCATAGCTGGGGAACGGTCCATGCGCGATGACGACGATCAGCGTGCGGGCGATGAAGTTCAGCCCGGAAAGCAGCGACAGCGCGAACAGGATTTTTTCGGTCGGACCATTGTTGCGCACCGTTCTCAGTTCCGCGGCGACCAGCAGGCTGAGCGCGCCGAAGCCGAAATTCATGACGAGCACGCGCCAGGTGAGGTCCGGCTCGACGAACATGAACCAGATGAAGGCGGCGAGCCCGCCTCCGGTCACGATACCGATGCCGACATAGGGCACGCGCCGTCCGTAGCGCGCGATGATCGCGCTGGAAAGGCACCAGGCCGCGATCGTGAAACAGCTATTGGAAATCAGCTTGGTCACCGCCACGCCGATCGGAAGCGTGAAATACTGCAGCAGGAAACCCGGCGCCGACAGGCAGTAGCTCGCGCCGAGCGCGGCCAGATACGGGCGATGACGCTGATAGGAAAACAGCACGAGGAACGCGGCGCCAAGCGCCAGCGCTATCGTCGGATTGAGCAGCGCTATAAGCAGACCGGTGTCCAAAGGACTGCGACTTTCCCCAACTTACCCAGGGGGAGATACTAGGACCTAAGCCCAAACAAGCGGTTAAGCCCCCGACGAGCACATCGCATGCCACGCGGAACCGGCCTGCCGGAGCGGCGTTGTCCGGCCAGACAGGAGACGCCAGACGGGAGACGATCGAGATGGCCGGCACGATCACTTTGACGAACCACGATGAAATCCGCTCCTGGGCGGCGGCGCGCGCCGGCTTCCCGGCCATCGTCGACGTCTCGCCCGAGGCGGGAACGCAGCCCATGCTGCGGCTGGTTTTTGGGCAGCAGGCCTATGAAGACACCGACCGCCCGGAGCGTTCGATCAACAGCGGCGGCTACGAGCTCGTGGAGTGGGACGAGTGGTTCAGGATTTTCGACGAGCGCCAGTTGGCCTTGGTCGTCGCCGCCGACGAGCCCGGCCGGCGCGAGGAGTTTCACGAGATCATTCGCAGATAGAGCGCTGAAAGCAAAAGGCCCGGACGTCCTGTCCGGGCCTTTGCTGAGAGACGCAAGCCGGCTGTTACTTCCAGTCGCGGATGTCGACGAAGTGGCCGGCGATCGCCGCCGCCGCCGCCATGGCCGGCGACACCAGGTGGGTGCGGCCCTTGAAGCCCTGCCGGCCCTCGAAATTGCGGTTCGAGGTCGAGGCGCAGCGTTCATGCGGCTTCAGCCGGTCGTCGTTCATGGCCAGGCACATCGAGCAGCCGGGCTCGCGCCAATCGAAACCGGCGGCGACGAAGATCTTGTCGAGGCCTTCGGCTTCCGCCTGTTCCTTGACCAGGCCGGAGCCGGGCACGATCATGGCGTTGACGCGTGGATTGACCTTCTTGCCCTCGACCACCTTGGCGGCGGCGCGCAGGTCCTCGATGCGGCCATTGGTGCAGGAGCCGATGAAGACGCGGTCGAGTTCGATGTCGGTGATCTTGGTCCCCGGCGTCAGCCCCATATAGTCGAGCGCGCGGATCTTCGACGTGCGCTTGTTCTCGTCCGCGATCTCTTGCGGATTGGGCACGATGCCCTGCACCGAGACGACATCCTCGGGCGAGGAGCCCCAGGAGACGATCGGCGGCAGCTTCTGCGCGTCGAGCACGACCACCTTGTCGAAATGCGCACCCTCGTCGGACTGCAGCGTCTTCCAATAGGCGAGCGCGGCATCCCAGGCGGCGCCCTTCGGCGCGCGCGGTTTGTCCTTCACATAGGCGAACGTCGTCTCGTCCGGCGCGATCAGGCCGGCCCGCGCCCCGCCCTCGATCGACATGTTGCAGATCGTCATGCGGCCTTCCATCGACAGCGAACGGATCGCTTCGCCGGCATATTCGATGACGTAGCCGGTGCCGCCGGCGGTGCCGATCTCGCCGATGATGGCGAGGATGATGTCCTTGGCGGTGACGCCTTCCGGCAACTGCCCGTCGACCCGCACCAGCATATTCTTGGCCTTGCGCTGGATCAGCGTCTGCGTGGCCAGCACATGCTCGACCTCGGACGTGCCGATGCCATGCGCCAGCGCGCCGAAAGCGCCGTGCGTGGAGGTGTGGCTGTCGCCGCAGACGATGGTCATGCCCGGCAGGGTGAAGCCCTGTTCCGGCCCGATGATGTGGACGATGCCCTGGCGGATATCGTTCTCGGAATAATATTCGATGCCGAAATCCTTGGCGTTCTTGGCCAGCGCCTCGACCTGGATGCGGCTCTCCTCGTTCTTGATGCCGAACTTGCGCTCGGGCGAGGTCGGCACGTTGTGGTCGACCACGGCCAGCGTCTTTTCCGGATGGCGGACCTTGCGGCCGCTCATGCGCAGGCCTTCGAAGGCCTGCGGGCTGGTGACTTCGTGGACGAGGTGGCGGTCGATATAGAGCAGGCAGGTGCCGTCGTCCTGGCGGTCGACCGTGTGGTCATCGAAGATCTTGTCGTAGAGGGTGCGCGGTGCGCTCATGTGCGTAAATCCGTCGATATGAGAATAAGAAAAGCTGGCGTGGCTTCGGCCGGCAAGCGACTTCGATCAGTCGGCCCGGCGAAGTCGGCAGGTGAGCGCGCCGCAGACCCGCGCGGCAAATCGCGACGGCAGGCGCTTTCTGTCCTGCAGCACGAAGCCCTTGTAGGCCGGATCGCTGAAAAGCTTTTCCATGGCGGCGTAGATAGCAATGTTTTGGCTTTTCGGCAATTGCGAGCGGGGGCCTGGTTCCTCGCCTCACTCCCACACCTTCGGAGGGCAAAGGCAGAGCGCCAAGGTCGGCGAGCGCGCGCCCTTCCTCTCTCCCGCCGATCGGGGGAGAGGTGGCGAGCGAAGCTCGACGGAGTGGGGGGGCGACTTGGCTCGGCCATTGTTATTTCAAACCGAGCAATGCCTCGGCTTGATCGGAGCTCTGTGGCGAGCTGTCAGCGGCGGCGCATTTGAGGATCGCCTTCCCCCGCTCCGTCGCTGCTTCGCAGCGCCACCTCTCCCCCCTCCGGAGGGAGAGGAAGGGAGCCAAGATCGGCGAGCTCACGGCTCAAACCACCTCGAACACGAACGTCTTCACCAGCGCCTCCGGATCGCCGATCGCATAGCAACGAAACCACGGGCTTTCTTCGACCGCTCGCCATTTGTTCGCCCGCGCCAGTTCGTCGAACACGGCCTGGAATCCGCCGCTTTCGAAAACCTGGTCGCGCACGGTGAAGATGGCGTGGCCGCGGCGTCTGGTGATGCGCACCAGCTCGTGCAGGCCCGACGCCGGCGCGTGGCCGATGGTGAACACGCCCGTCGAGAAGAAGGCGCGGAAGTGTCCATCCGGCCAAGGCAGCGGACCGCCGAGCATCGCCTTCTTCAGCTCGCCATAGGCCGGCTTGCCATTGGCCTGGCGGCTGCCGGCGATCTTCAGCATGTCGTCGGAGAGGTCGAGCCCGGCGATGTCGCCATAGCCCAGAGCCTTGAGCGACGGCCCCGACAGGCCCGTGCCGCAGCCGGCGTCGAGCAGCGGACCTTCGCCCGCCGGCACGTGCCGCGCCACCCAGGCGGTGATCAGGAAAGGCAGGAGATAGCCGAGCGAGGCGGTCTCGCTGTCATAGGTCGCGGCCCAGTCGGCATAGGCCTTTGCGAGTCCTTCCGGCGAGTCGGCCGAATAGACGGAGTCCAGCGCCGCATTGGCCTTGTCGAAATTCATGGGACGTCTCCTCCGCCGGATGCACATGACCAAGGTAGAGCAATTCCAGGAAAAGTGGGAACCGGTTTTCCGTCCGGAATTGCGTCAAAACAAAGAGATAGCGCGGATTTTGGCGCCCCGCTATTGCTGATGCTGCCTGCGCAGCCGCTGCTCCAGCGCCCGCAGCGCCAGCGACAGGCCGACGGTCAGGATGAGGTAGATATAGGCGACGATCGAATAGGTCTCGAAGAAGCGGAAGGAGCCCGCGGCATAGACCTTGCCGATCTGGGTGATGTCGGCGACGCCGAGCACCGAGACCAGCGAGGAATCCTTGACCATGGCGACGAAATCGTTGCCGAGCGGCGGCAGGATCATGCGGATCGCCTGCGGGAACACGATCAGCCGGAAGCGCTGCGCCCGGCTGAGCCCAAGCGCCTTCGCGGCTTCGATCTGTCCCTTCTCGACCGACTGGATGCCGGCGCGGAACACTTCCGAGATGAAGGCCGAATAGCCGATGGTCAGCGCCATGATGGCGCGCCAGAGCAGCGACACGTCGCGCACCAGCAGTTCGCCGATCAGGCCGGCGCCCTGAAGCGGCGCGGTCAGCGCGTTCCAGGCGGCGACGAAGGCCGGCGCGCCGGCAAAGGCGATCCAGAACAACAGCACCAGGATCGGCACGCCGCGGATGATCTCGACATAGAAGCGCGCGATCTGCCGCAGCCATTGCGACCCCGACAGCGCCATCAGGGCGATGCCGAGCCCCAGCGCGGAAGCTAAGGCGAAAGCGACCGCGGTGACGAAGATGGTGACGCCGATGCCCTTGGCGACGGTGGCGAAGACCTGCGCGTAGAGGTCGCTGGAGGCAATGGCGAGGGCGGCGGCCAAAGCAAGGGCGAGCGCGGCGGCCAGCCACCAGGGGAATTCGGATTTGGATGTGGATGGGGGTGGCATCAGTTCCCAACGCTGGTGAATAGATGCCTTCGCAGGAGTTGCCGGCCGTCGCGACAACAGGGCCTACTGCCCCATCTTGTAATCGAGGAACCACTTCTTGTTGAGCTTGTCGAACGTGCCGTCGGCCTTGAGCGCGGCGATCGCGGCATTGACCGGCTTCACCAGGTCCGAACCCTTCGGGAAGATGAAGCCGAAATCCTCGGTGCCGAGCGGCCCGCCGATCAGCTTCAGCTTGCCGTCGGAGGCATCGACATAGCCCTGGCCGGCGGTGCCGTCGGTGAGCACGACGTCGACGTCGCCCGTTTTCAGCGCCTGCACGGTCGCGCCGAACGTCTCGAACAGCTTTATCCGCGGGTTCTGCTCGTTGCCGTCGAGCACGCTGTAGACGGCGGTGTAGAAAGGCGTGGTGCCCGGCTGGGCGCCGATCAGCCCGTCTTTGAAGGCGCCGAAGGTCTTGGCGTCGGTGAAGCGGCTTTCATCGCCGCGCACCAGCATGAATTGCTCCGAACGCATATAGGGGTCGGAGAAGTCGACCTTCTCCTTGCGGTCGTCCTTGATGGTGATGCCGGTCATGCCGATGTTGTACTGGTTGTCGGAAACAGCCTGGATCATCGCGTCCCAGGAAGTGTTCTGATACTCGACCTTGAAGTTCAGCCGCTTGGCGATCTCGTCCATCGCATCATATTCCCAGCCGATCTGCTTGCCGGTCGTCTTGTCGATGAACTGCAGCGGCGGATAGGCGTTTTCCGTCACCACCACGACCTTTTTGCCGCCGAGATCGGGCAGATTGTCGGCGAGCGCCGCGACAGGCGCGAGAAGGCAGGCCACCATGGCGGCCAGCAGCAGTTTCGACTTGGTCATGACGAATCTCCAAAGGTGCAGGCCGCGCTGCAATCTCGCGGCCAGGAAAAATCCGGTGCCGACTTTAGAGCACTTCCAGGAAAAGTGTGAAGCGGTTTTCCGTTCGGAATTGCGTAAAAACAAAGAGATAGAGCCGCGCGCGCCTTGCAAGCCGGTTCACTCTGCCGCCGCGCGCCAATATGGATTCCAATGCTCTTCAGCGATGGTTTCGGGGACGGCGGTTGCGGCGATCAGTCCTGATCGGCCGTGGCTTCGCGCAATCCGGCGACCAGTCGTGTCAGCGTGCCGTGCAGGGCTTTGAGTTCGGCTCGCTCCAGCGGCATGCCGCAGTTGAGCCCCTCCTGCACGTCCTTCATCTTCCCCCGCAGCGCTTCACCCTTGGCTGTCGGCTCGACCAGCACCCGGCGTTCGTCGGCGCTATCGCGCCGGCGGGTCACGAGGCCGCCGGCTTCCATCCGCTTGATCAGCGGCGTCAGCGTCGCCGAATCGAGGCCAAGTGCTGCGCCGAGCTCGCCGATCGTGCTCGGCGAATGCTGCCACAGCGCCAGCATCGCCAGATATTGCGGATAGGTGAGGCCGAGCGGATCGAGCAGCGGCCGGTAAAGCTTGGTCATCAGCCCGCTTGCCGAATAGAGCGCGAAGCAAAGCTGCTGGTCGAGGCGCGGCACCTCGAGCGCCCCGGCACCCTGCGACGAGGCTTGCTTGGTCATGGTTTCGGTTTTCGCCGTCATGCAGCCTTTGCCGAGAGCGCCACGTCGATATTGCCCCGGATGGCGTTGGAATAGGGGCAGATCTTGTGCGCTTCGGATACAAGCGCCTCTGCGCCCGCCTGATCAAGTCCCTTGATCTCGGCCGCCAGTGAAACGCCGAGGCGGAAGCCGCCCTGGTCGTTCGGATAGAGGCTCACCGTGGAGGTGACCGAAGCGTCCTCAAGCGGCAGCTTCTGCTGGCGGGCGACGAAACGCACCGCGCTTTCGAAGCAGGCGGCATAGCCGACGGCGAAAAGCTGTTCGGGATTGGTGGCGCCGCCCTTGCCGCCAAGTTCGTTCGGCATCGCCAGATCGACCTTGAGCAGGCCGTCGCTCGTCTCGCCGTGACCGTTGCGGCCGCCGGTGACGTGAGCCTGGGTGCTGTAAAGTGCTGGCATTTTTTGTCTCCATCTGATTTGTAAACGATTATTTAGTGTACAAGATAATTCGTCGTCAACGATGGCGAGGCAATTTTCCTGTGGCTGGCGATCACGGCTCGGTGAAAATGAAAAAGGCGGCCGTAGCCGCCTTTCCAAAACCTGTTTCGACGAAGCCTTATTCGGCGGAGGCGGCCTCGGCCGAAGCAGCCTCAGCGGCGGCCTTCTTCTCGGCGGCTTCCTTGGCGGCCGTCTCGGCGGCCAGCGCCTGGGCGGCCGCGACCTTTTCGGCCTCGATGCGGGCGCGCTCGGCGGCCAAAGCATCACGCTCTTCGTCGTTCAGCTTGCGGGCGCGCACGCCGGTGTTTTCCGAAATGCGGGCCGACTTGCCGCGACGGTCACGCAGGTAATAGAGCTTGGCGCGGCGAACCTTGCCGCGGCGCACGATCTCGACGCCCTCGACCATCGGCGAATAGACCGGGAAAACGCGCTCGACGCCTTCGCCGTAGGAAATCTTGCGGACGGTGAAATTCTCCTGGAAGCCCGAGCCGGCGCGGGCGATGACGACGCCCTCATAGGCCTGGACGCGGGTGCGGGTGCCTTCGGTGACGCGCACTTGGACGCGCACGGTGTCGCCCGGCTGGAATTCTGGCAGCTTGCGCTTGGCTTCGATCTTGGCGGCCTGTTCGGCCTCGAGCTGACGGATGAGATCCATCTCAAATATCCACTTCTTGTTCTTCCGACAGTCAGAGCGTCCAACGCTCGCCTTGCAGTTCCAATGACCGCTCGGCTATGCCCTTTGTCGAAACATCGGGCAGGGACGGCTACACCGTCATTTGTTGACGGGTCCGAAAGATCGTTCTTCCGGTTCGGGCGGGCACATACAGGCATTTTGCCGCTTTGTCACGCCCTAATGCATGTCGCCCGCAAGTGTGAGCGATTCAGGCACGGCCACATGCATCAAAAAGGACCTTGAGGCTTATTTTTTCCCATGGCCCCACATTACTGCGGCCGTGCCGGGTTGCGCGCGGCTTGTAAGCTTCCTAAAGCGGGGAAAATGACTTTTTTCGATGCCGCCTTGCTCTTTCTCTCGGGTTTTGTCTCCGGCGCGGTCAATGCCGTCGCGGGCGGCGGCACCTTCGTCACCTTCGGCGCCATGACCTTGGTCGGCGTGCCGCCGATCGTGGCCAACGCCACCTCCTCGGTGACGCAGTTTCCAGGCTATATCACCTCGACGCTCGCCTATCTCGACGACATCAGGCATTTCTGGCGCCAGGCGCTGCTGCTCTGCGTCATCTCCGCCTTCGGCGCGCTGGCCGGTTCGCTCATCCTGCTTGCGCTTTCCAACCCGTCCTTCCGCGCGCTGGTGCCCTGGCTGCTGATCGCCGCGACCGCGCTGTTCGCCGCCGGGCCATGGCTGAAACCGGCGCCCAAGCCCGGCGCCGAGGCAAAAGTTGGCTCTCTCGCCGGGTCGCTCGCCCAATTCGCGACCTCCGTCTATGGCGGCTTCTTCGGCGCCGGCATGGGCGTGATGATGCTGGCCACGCTCGGCCTGACCCAGGCCGGCGACTACCACCGGCTCAACGCGCTGAAGAACATGCTGGCCGTGGTCATCGCGGCCATCGCCATCCTGGTCTTCGTTTCGGGCGGCGTCGTCGCCTGGCCGCAGGCGATCGTCATGATCCCGGGCGGCGCATTGGGCGGCTACGCCGGCGTCTGGATCGCCAAGCGCGTGCCGCAAGGCGTGGTGCGCGGCTTCGTCGTCGCTGTCGGCCTGTTTCTGGCCTTCTACTATTTCACCAAAGGCTGAACCGCCCCCAGCAAATCCGGCCGACGCTCCCGTGTCAGCTTCTCGGCCTCGGCGCGCCGCCATTCGGCTATCTTCTTGTGGTTGCCGGAGATCAGCACGTCAGGGATCGGCCTGCCCTCGAATTCCTGCGGCCGTGTATAGTGCGGATGCTCGAGCAGGCCGTTCTCGAAACTTTCTTCGTCACCCGACACCGCATTGCCCATCACGCCCGGCAGCAGCCGCACCACGGCGTCGAGCAGCACGAGCGCCGCCGGCTCGCCGCCCGACAGGATGAAATCGCCGACCGACACCTCCTCCAGCCCCCGCGCCTCGATCAGCCGCTGGTCGACGCCTTCGAAGCGGCCGCACAGGATCACGGCGCCCGGACCGTCGGCCAATTCGCGCACGCGCGCCTGCGTCAGCGGTTTTCCGCGCGGGCTCATCAGCAGCCTTGGACGCTCATCGCCCGGCGGCGCGGCGTGGTCGACCGCCTTGGCCAGCACGTCGGCGCGCATCACCATGCCGGCGCCGCCGCCGGCCGGCGTGTCGTCGACCGTGCGGTGCCTGTCGGTGGCGAAATCGCGGATCTGGATCGCCTCGAGCGACCAGGTGCCGGCCTCCAGCGCGCGGCCGGCCAGCGACAGGCCGAGCGCGCCCGGGAACATCTCCGGATAGAGCGTCAGCACCGAAGCGGCAAAGCTCAACGGTTGCCTCCGGCATCCTTCGGTCCGCGCGGCCGGCCTTTCGGGTCGAACCCGGCATCCCTGGGCGCTTCGCCGTCTTCTTCGTCTTCAACCAGCCCCGCCGCCTGAGGGTTGACCTCCACGAATCCGTCGGCGATCGAAACATGTGGCACGGCGGCCTGCGTGAACGGGATCAGCACGCCCTTGCGGCCGGCAAGCGTGACGTCGAGGATGTCGCCGCCACCGAAATTATGCACGGCGACGACCTTGCCGATGACGCCCGTATCGTCCCTGACGTCGAGACCGATGAGATCGGCGTGATAGAACTCGTCCTCCTCGCCGTCGTCCGGCAGTACCGAGCGGTCGACGAAAAGCTCCGTACCGGCCAAAGCCTCGGCGGCGTTGCGGTCACCGATTCCCTTGAAGCGCACCACCACGACGGTGCCGGCCGGCCTGATATCATTGATCTGGAAGGCGCGGCCGTCCTTGGCATAAAGCGGACCGTAGTCGGCCAGCGCCAGCGGGTCCCCGGTGAAGGTCTTCACGCGCAATTCGCCCTTGATGCCGTGCGCGGCGCCGATAACGGCCATCTGTACGGGGTTTTCGAGCTTCGACATCGGCGGCGCTTCCTTTGCCCTGCTCTACCCCCCTGAGGCCATCATTTCAATGATCGCCTCTTCACCGCTTCCTAACCCGCATGCCCGAAACTGCCGCCATGCAGGAATTCCTCATCCCGGCCAAACCCGACCTCCAGGCGGCGCGCCAGACCTGGCTGAAGACGCTGGCGCATGAGCGCCGGCTGTCGCCGGAGACCGTCGAGGCCTATGAGCGCGACACCCGCCAGTTCCTGCATTTCTTGACCGAACATCGCGGCGGTTCTCCAGGCATCTCGGACATCGCCGACCTGCGCCCCGCCGATTTGCGCGGCTTCCTCGCCAAGCGCCGCAATGAAGGCGCTGGCGCGCGCACGCTGGGCCGCGGCCTTGCCGGCATCCGCTCACTGCTGCGCTTTCTCGAACGGCGCGGCCTGGTCAACGCCGCCGGCGCGGCTGCTCTGCGCGCGCCGCGCCAGCCGAAATCGCTGCCCAAGCCGCTGACGGCAAGTGACGCCAAACAAGTGGTGGCGACGGAAGGCCAACTCGCGGACGAGCCATGGATCGCCGCCCGCAACGCCGCCGTGCTGACGCTGCTCTACGGTTCGGGCCTGCGCATCTCGGAAGCGCTCGGTCTGGCCGGCGCCGATCTCGCTTCGGAGGCGGACACGGTGCTGCGCGTCACCGGCAAGGGCGGCAAGACGCGGCTGGTGCCGGTGCTGCCGGTGGCGCTGCGGGCGGTTGCCGAATACCGCAGGCTTTGTCCCTACCATATCGATCCGAAGGGCCTGTTGTTTCGCGGCGCGCGGGGCGGGCCTTTGAACCCGGCCATCGTCCAGCGCGAGATGGCGAGGCTGCGCTCGGCGCTCAACCTGCCCGACACCGCGACGCCGCATGCCTTGCGGCATTCCTTCGCCACCCATCTGCTTGGCCGCGGCGGCGACCTGCGCACGATCCAGGAACTGCTCGGCCACGCCAGCCTGTCGACCACCCAGATCTATACCGCCGTCGACACGGCAAGGCTGCTGGATATCTACGAGAAGGCGCATCCAAGGGCCTGAAGCCGCTGGGGGATGGCGCGAAGCCCTCCGGACCTCGTCATTCCAGGGCGGAGCAAGGAGCGAAGCGATAAGCGTTGCGGCCAAAGCATTCTCTCCGAAAACCCGAGCGAACGTCAAAAGAGCTCACCGCACCAGAGACAATTTCAGTCTCCCAATTAACCGTTTTGCCGCTTTTCGGCGCTAAGACGCTTCCCATGAAACGCGTCATCGCCATCGCCGACCGCGCGGCCCTTGTCTCGTTGAAGCTGCTTGCGGCGCTCAACTTGCTGTTTTTCTTGTCTTTCCTCGTCGTTCTGCTGATCGCCGGCCGGGCGCATGCCGGAGCGCCCAATTGCGCCGGCACCGATCTTTTGACGGCGCTGGAAAAGAACGATCCCGCCGCCTTCAAGAAGGTCGAGAGCGAGGCGGCGGCCGTTCCCAACGGCAAGGGCCTGCTTTGGAAGCTGGAGAAACCGGGCGAAAAGCCGTCCTATCTGTTCGGCACCATGCACATGACCGATACGCGCGTCACCACGCTGCCGGCGGCCGCGCAGAAGGCCTATGACGGCGCCGGCACCATCGTCATCGAGACCACCGACGCGCTCGACAAGGCCAAGATGATGGCCGCCATGGCCAGCGAACCCGGCCTGATGATGTTCACCGACAACACCACGCTGTCGTCGCTATTGTCGCCGCAGGATGCGGCGGCGCTGGACGAGGGGCTCGACGCGCGCGGCATTCCGCCGGCGACGGTCGCCAAGATGAAGCCGTGGATCCTATCGGCGATGATGGCGTTGCCGGCCTGCGAGGTGGCGCGCCAGAGCGCCGGCGAACCCGTGCTGGACGTCAAGCTTGCCTCGGACGCCAAGGCTTCGGGAAAAGACATCGAAGGGCTCGAGACCGCCGTCGATCAGTTGCGCGCCATGGCCTCGCTGCCGCTCGAATTCCACATGAAGAGCCTGGTCGAGACGATGAAGCTCGGCGACAAGGTGAACGACGTCAACGAGACGATGATCGTGCTCTACCAGCGTGGCGAGGTCGGCATGTTCTGGCCGCTCTTCCGGGCCGTGCTGCCGGAGACGGCGGACGACAAGGCCGGCTATGCCGCCTTCGAGCAGACCATGATCACCAGCCGCAACAAGCAGATGGCGGCGCATGCCGGGCCGATTTTGGCCAAGGGTAACGTTTTCATGGCCGTCGGCGCCATGCATCTGCCCGGTTCGGAAGGACTGGTCGAGGATTTTCGAAAGGCAGGGTATAGTGTTACCGCCGCCAACTGAGTCGTCTGGCGGCTGGCGGACCTGAAAACGCCGGTTTTTCAGCGCTTTCCGTCCGTCCGCGTGAAACCCGATGCGGGCTCAGCGCGTTGATGGCTGTTATTTTGATGACTTTCATCCAAGGAGGACACGTTTCATGGCGAACCCTAACGACCCCTTCACCCCTTCGAGCACGCCTCCCAAGTCGGGTGGTGGCGGCAGCGGGTGGCTGATCGCCCTAGTTGTTATTATCCTGGCCATTGTTGCCTATTATGTCTTTGGCAGAAGCGGCGGCGAGCATGCACCGGCCCCGGCCGAGCCGCCGGCAGCCAGCACGCCGGCTCCTGCGCCTGCAACGCCTGCCCCAGCCCCTGAGCCGGCACCCGCTCCGGCCCCGGCGCCTGCCCCGGCTCCCGCGCCAGCTCCTGCACCCGCGCCGGCCCCTGCTCCGGCACCTGCACCGGCTCAGTAATCGGGCTACAGCTTGAAAAACGAACGGCCCGCCGAAAGGCGGGCCGTTTGGTTTTTGGCAACCACGCCTTCCTCAATACTCGGTCTTGACCCGCGTATGACGAAGCGTTTTCGGCGCCTAGAGTCTTTCACGTTTTGACGGATGCGTATCCGGAGTTTGCGAAGTAGTTGCTGCATTCGGCTGCCTCGATAGTT
>NZ_VFTH01000034.1:0-37668 GCF_006439375.1 Mesorhizobium sp. B4-1-1 | reverse complement strand
GCCTGGAGCGTCGCGAGCTCCTTCGCGAAGTCCGCCTGGAGCTGCTTGATGGTGGCCTGCATCTCCTCGCGCAGGCCAGCAAGGCTGCTCTCGAGCGACCGCTGCGCGCCTCCGAACAGAAGATTGCGAACCTGGTCGATCGTCGCGTCGGGATGGATTGTGGCTTCGGATCCGTTCGCGGATGCGGCTCCATCCGCGGCTTTTGCAGCTTGCTCGGCGCCTTTCATGTTCTTTCCTCGGTTTTCCACGCCCACTGACACTGTGACGATCGTTATATCAAATCCTAATTCCCGCGACAGGCAATCGACTTATTGCCTTCGCGGGAGCTATCTCGCGTCGAGCGTGGCAATTGCGCCGCCATGTCCATCGACACCTACCGCAATGACCGCTCGCACGCCAGTCGCCCTTCGGGCGGAATCGGATCCAAGCTGAATCGAATGCGGGCCGAGCAGCCCTGCACCGGGAAAAGACGCGAAGCCGCCTTGCCAGGAGCGATGCCCGGTTCAAGTGCGATCCGGCTGCTGCCGAATGTGACCTTCGTCATCTCCGGTCCTGACCTTCGTCAGGTGTCGCAACCCCTTGAAACGGCCTAGATCAGCACGCCTGAACGCTGTGCGACGGCGGACGTGATTTTTCGACGGGAGGTTTCCGGATGGGATTTTTGGACAGTTTGCAAAGCGCCTTGCAGGGCGAACAGCAGGGCGGAGGCTCGTCACTCCTGGCCGACGCGCTGACCGGCGTTGGCGGTTATCAGGGCGTGCTTGCCATGCTGCAGAAGTCGGGTCTCGGCGACCGCGTCGAATCCTGGCTCAGCACCAACGCCGCAAATCTTCCGATCGCGCCCGACGAGATCAAGGCGGCGCTTGGCGACCAGCGTCTTCAGCAACTGGCGGGCCAGTTCGGGATTCCGCTGGATCAGGTGGCCGCCGCCCTGGCGCAGCATCTCCCAGCCGCCGTCGACCAGGCGAGCCCCGATGGTGCGCTCGCGACGCGCAGCGGCTGACACTTACGGGCAGCGGTCAAATCCAGACATAGCTTTGCGGCGACCAGGCCGCGCGGTTCGACGGCAGTCGCTGTCTGGCCGGAAACGAGAGGGCAAGCGTGTGAACAAGCAGGACGAACTGATCAGCAAATATGCGGCGGACCTGAGGGTCAAATGCGGCCTTACGGCGGATTTGGATCTCTTGACGAAGGTGACGAAGGGCTGCGGTCCGGCGATCTACGACAAGGATGCATCCACCGTTTCGGCCTCGGACAAGGAGGAACTGGAACGGGTCAAGAAGAACTTTCTCATCAAAAGACTGGGGCTGACGGCCGATGCCGGCCTGGACGCGGGGCTCGCTAGGGTCATCGACCAGTACGGCCGCACCAACCGCAACAAACACCGCCCGGTCTTCTATTACCTGCTCGTCAAGCATTTCAGGCGCGAGAACGTCTTCGCCTGACGGCGCAAACAGGCAAATGGGCTAAGAGGAGATGGGGATGCTCAAAGAATTCCAGGAATTCATTTCAAAGGGCAATGTGATGGACTTGGCCGTCGGTGTCATCATCGGCGCCGCCTTCTCCAAGATCGTCGATTCGCTCGTCAACGACATCATCATGCCGATCATCGGCGCGATCTTGGGCGGGCTGGACTTCAACAATTACTTCTTCGGGCTGTCCTCGAACGTCCATTCGAGCGCGCTGGCCGATGCCAAGAAAGAGGGCGCGGTCTTTGCCTATGGCAGCTTCATCACGGTCGTGCTGAACTTCCTGATCCTTGCCTTCATCATCTTCCTGATGGTCAAGGCGGTGAACAATATGCGCAAGCGTCTGGAGCGCGAAAAGCCCGCCCCTGCCGCTGCTCCGCCGCCGGCCGACGTGCAGCTTCTGACCGAAATCCGCGACCTGCTCGCGAGAAAATAGCGGATTTGTTCGAGGCGGCCGGACCCCGGTCCGGCCGCCGCCATTCCGCTCCAGCCTGCATCGTTTCTCGATCTCTAGCCACCCAGGCATCAGCGGAAATCTCCAGCACTGCCTTCCGCTTTTCAACAAGGTCGCCCACGCGCACGGCTTCGGACATGACGATCGTTGCGGAATTGCTGACGAAGCTCGACGAGACCATGCGGACCGTGAAACGCCATTTGGCTGAAATGGATGCCGAGCAGATCACGCGCTCATACGCCTGCTTGCGGCTCGACCGTCGATCGGCAGCGTGACCATGGGGCTGCAGCGAGGGCGTCGACTGGCGCCTCCCTCGACCTGCCACCAAGAGCGGGAACTCAGGCAACCGGACTTGCCCGTGGCTTTTCCCCCCAAACCCCGAAGCCGCGGGCCTTTTTTGAGC
Organism: Mesorhizobium sp. B4-1-1; assembly: GCF_006439375.1. Lineage (NCBI taxonomy): Bacteria > Pseudomonadati > Pseudomonadota > Alphaproteobacteria > Hyphomicrobiales > Phyllobacteriaceae > Mesorhizobium > Mesorhizobium sp. B4-1-1. The sequence continues at coordinate 35,342 of NZ_VFTH01000034.1, read as the reverse complement.
GTTCGATCGCCGCGTCGTTCCGGTGGGTGACGAAACCCAGGGGCGCGCAAATGCGCGTTCATTGCGGACAGTCCTTCAGCCTATCGTTTTTATGGCCAATTCAGTCCGGTTCTTGGCTCCACACTTCTCGAGGATCGTGCTGACGTAGTTCTTGATCGTCCCCTCGGCCAAATGCAGTTGGGCGCCGATTTCGCCATTGCTCTTGCCTTCGACGATCAGTTTGAGGATTTCGTTCTCGCGCGCGGTGAGGTCGCCGCGCAACGGCGCGCTCGCCGGGGCGTGGCGCGGACGCAATCGCTTGAATTCCTCGAGAATTTTTGCGGCGACACCGGGTGAAAGCGCGGATTGGCCGTTCGCCACGGTGCGGATCGTCGCCGCGATCTCGTCGATCCTTGAGTCCTTCAGCAGATATGCCTTGGCCCCGGCGCTGACAGCCTCGAAAATCAGCTCGTTGGTCTCGAACGTGGTCAGGACCACGATGCCGGTTTCCGGAAATTCGCGCAGGATACGCTGGGTCGCCGTGACGCCGTCGGCGCGCGGCATTTGCAGATCCATCAGGACGACGTCCGGACGGTACCGGCGCGCGAACTCGATCGCCTGCTCGCCGTCGGCCGCGGCGCCGACAATTTCGAAATCGTCGTTTTGCTGGGCAAGCAGCGTGGCAAGGCCTTCCCGGATCAATGTCTGATCCTCGGCGATCAGCACGCGTATCCTTTCGGATTTCAGGCGCGGATCGGTCATTTTGCTACACCCCCAGCTTTCTACGCACCCACGGCGCCGGACCGGTCGTTCGTTGCCGACACGGTCAGGGGAAGGGATGTCCGAACCAGCGTGCCCGCCCCTGGCGCGCTTTCCACCGCGCATTGTCCTCCCGCGAGCTCGGCGAATTCGGCCATTCCAATCAGCCCGAAATGTCCCTGTCTGGGGACGGTCCCGTCAAAGCCGCGTCCGTCGTCGCGGACATCGACGATGAGTCTTGCGCCAGCTTCGGTTCTTTCCACGACCGCGTCGAACCGGACCCGCCGCGCCTTCGCATGCGCCTCGACGTTGCGCAACGCTTCGCCGAGGATGCGCCGAATCGTCGACGCGTGATCCTGCAGCCCGGGGCGGGCTGCGTCAGCGATTTGCGTGGAAACCTCGATGCCGGTCTGCTGCGCGAAGTCCGACAGCATCTTCTCGACATCCGAACCCGGTTCGAGGTCGTCGGGCATCCTGAGCCGGGCGATGGCGTCGCGCGCCCGCGCCAAGCCGGTTATCGCGGCTTCCTCGGCAACCGCGAGCCCGTCCGAAACACGGGCTGGATCGGTCGCCAGGAAATGCCGTGTCAGCCGGATTTGCGTCAGCAGCGCGACGATCGAATGCACGAGCGTGTCGTGGAGGTCGCGCGCCAGGCGAAGGCGCGTGCGGGCGAGCGAGGCGAAGCGCACCTCGGAATTGGCGGCTTCGAGTTGCTGCTCCATCAAGCGTCGGGCGCGCCGCTCGCTTTCGAACATGATCTCGGCCTGGCGCGCCGTGAAGTCGGGCATCGCGATCACGACATAGTGCGATCGATCGCCATTCCACAGGATGACCGCGGTGACGGGGCGGTCCAGCCCCGGCAATTCGGCCCGCACGCCCGACAAGGCGATCAGATCGCGGCGTCCCGCGGACAAGGCCGCCATCTCGGCCTCCATCCCGACCAGGAGCGTGCACAGGCAGCAGTCCGCTCCAAGGGCGGGGAGCCACTCGACCAGGCGCCCAACTTTTTGCTGAACTGTCCTGTCGGCCCGCAAAACAGCAAGCCCGATGACTTCCGCCTGCGCGGCCGGCAGTAATTCTGTGCCGATATCGATCATTCGTTCTCGCAAAAACAGCCGCAGGCGCGGCAGTCCACTTTGACGTAAGCCCGAACCGGCCGCAAACGAATATGACTTTCGTCATCATCGCCCCTGACTTTCGGCAGATGTCACGTCCCGGCCAAAGAGGCTAGATCGAAGGTCGTCGACATCGGCAACCTGTCGACGTGGTTTGAAACGATGATCTTCGTCCGGTTCGCCGGCACGATGGGCTCAGACCAAGGGAGCTGGGGTTGCCACGATTTCAGCACTGGGAAAAGGAACCGTGGACGTGGAGACGGTTTCGGCAGTTGCCGATCAGCTTTCAGATATTGGCGCTTCTGTCCGTAGCCGCGATCCTGTCGATCTCATTTCTGATCTTCGTGCTTCTTATTTTCAGGTAATCCAGGCTCCGTCTCGAGCCGCGCAGCAAGCCAAACCCGAACGCTGGTCGCCGCCATGAAGCTAAACGTCCAATTCATCAAGCACCCAGGCTCGAAAGAGCGCATGGTCGTGCTGCCGGAATCCCAGTTCCGCATACTCAAGCGGACGGCGATGGCGGGTGTGAGCGAGCTTCACGAGCCTGCCTCCAACAGTCCCTTGCCCAAGCGCGTCCTCGACAAGATCGCCGCCGGCGAGAACCCGGTTCGCGCCGTCAGGGTCCTGCGCGGCCTGAGCGGAAGGCAGCTTGCCGCCCAAGCCGGGATAACCCCGAGCATGCTGTCGCAGATAGAGCGCTCCGGAAAGACCGCCTCCACCAAGACTCTCAAGGCAATCGCGCACATCTTGGAAGTACCCCTGGGTGCCATTTCGCCTCATCTGTCCGCCGGAATCGGAGGTGTTCCGGCCGATGCCGGCAGGACCGTGGCGTGGATACTGACCTGAGGATCGAGGCGCCTACGGCGGCACATGACTTCTGTCACCGTCGGTCATGACCTTCGTCGGATGGCTCCGCTTTCGTGAGCCACGATAGGACGTGGTCCGAGCCGACTGTCGACGGCGCGTGCAACAGGCCTTCGCGCGCTTCGACACCGGCAAGTAAGGCGTGGATTGAGTCAGATGAATGCAACGGACAGCCGCTCCTTGCGGCCGCTGACGGGGTTCTCGGGGTGGATTGCCATGCATCCGGTGGCGACTGCCGCCCTGATCGCATCCGGTTGCTGCCTGGTCCTCGTTGTCGTCGGCTTGGTATCAGGCCTCGTACTCCCTTCAACCGTGCATGATCCGGGTTTGCTTGTCGTGAACACCACCGACAAAGGCCCGCGGATCGTTCCCCGATCGGGGATCGACTTCGCCTGCAAGGGGCAGAACTGGGGTCATGAATCCAGTGAGTGCCTAGCCGCCATCCGAATCCAAACCGGACAGCGGCGATCGATCCGCATCATCGCCGACGGCGGCAACGGCTCGCAAGCGCAGTGAAGGCCCGGCGGCGCTTCTGGCGTAACGTCCCGGATTGAATTAGCATCCCCTCATCAGTGCTCCGGCCGCGATCCAACAAGAAATGCGGAGCGATGAGAACCGGGCGGCGGTCGCGTACCCAGGGCCGTGCGCGGCCAGACACTGGGAACCTGCCAGCCGGCAAGGCGCAAGCGCAGGCGGGAGGAGCCAATGCGGAAGCTGCAGTCGCAAGGCGTTCATCACATCACGCTGGTCGGTGCCGGGCGCCAGACCTCGATCGATTTCTGGGAGGGCGTGCTTGGCATGCCGTTCATCTTCGAGCAGCCCAATCTCGACAAGGCGAGCGAAAGCCATCTCTACTTCGATCCCGGCGACGGGCGGCTGATCACCGTCTTCACCGACGAGACCCGGGTCCCGGTCAGGCGGCGGACACCGACCGATATCGGCTGCGTCCACCACATCGCGTTCTCGGTATCGCGGGTCACCTTCCTGCAGGCGGTCGCGCGGCTCGACGAGCGCGAGATCAAGCACAGCGGCGTCAAGGATCGCGGCTTCATGGATTCGATCTATTTCGAGGATCCGCTGGGACTGTTGGTCGAGCTTGCTTCCTACCGCTTCGAACCGCCGGCCGGCTTCACCCATGCCGACGTGCTGATGGAGGCGCACAAGATCCGCGTGGCGCGCGGCGACTACAACATCGCCGAACTGCATCTGGCCGACGCCATCCAGGCGCTGGTCGAGCGGTCACGCGAAACCCTGTCGGAAAACAGGGCGGCTAAAAATCCTTATTAACCGGGTCAGAGGGAGGACCGACATGGCAAAAGCTGCAGCAAAGAGTGCAAAGAAACCCGCGGCCAAGGCGGCGCCGAAAGCGGCGGCCAGATCGGCCGCCATAGCTTCGGCCAAGGGCACGTCAAAGCCGGCGGCAAAAGGCGCGCCCAAGGCGAAGCCGGCCAAGAAGCCCGGCGTGAAACTCAGCATGCTGAGGCCGAGCGTCAACAACATGACGGTGCGGGTGTTCGCGCGCGCGGCCGGGCTTGATCCGACGGAGACCGATACCTGGGGCCATACGCGTTCGCCCGAGTTCCTGGCGCGCAATCCGGCGCATCTGACGCCGATGATCGAGGACAAGGGCCTGCCGCGCGGCGTGCTGTGGGAAAGCTGCGCCATCATGCAATATCTCGCCAACAAGCACGGGCTGGATAAGTTCTATCCGAAGGCGCCGGCCAAGCGAGCGATGATCGACAGCGCCATGTTCTATCTGGTCGGCACGCTTTATCCGTATGTCGCGCGCGCGACGTATCCGGCCCTCGGCTTCCCGCAATATGCCGGCGAGGTCGGCCACAGCGACGCCCATCCCGACAAGAAATCGGAAGCGCAGAAGGCGGCGATGGTTGCGATCGCCGAGCCGCTCGAGGTGTTTCATTCCTTCTTCCGCGACGGCAAACCGTTCATCGGCGGCAACAACCCGTCAATCGCCGATATAAGGCTGGCGGCAACGCTCGAATTCCTGGCGGTCGTCGACTACGCGCTGCCCAAATGGGCGAAGGAATATATGGCGGCGCTGGAGAAGAAGCTCGGCAAGGCCTATGCCGAACCCGCCGGCGACGTGCGCGGCTACATCGCGCATGTGAAATCGCAGGCCGGGGCGTAGCAGTCCCTCGTGTTAAGGATTCGTTTACCTAAGGCCTGTCTACTGGTCGCAGTCCTCACCGCGACCACGGATGTACTGGCGCCATGACGAGGCAAGGGAAAGGTCGGCTCCGTGCCGGCCTTTTGCTTTTTCGCGGCCACGGCGCCGCGATCACGACAGTATGATTGCGGCGCCGGCGGGCAGGTTAAAATCCTATTGTCATCCCCGTCATGGGTCTTACGATGCCGCCAGGCGGTTGAGCGATAGCAACGAGGAACCCGCGATGAACATGGCAAGATCCTTGATGATGGCGGTCGCGCTGTCGATTGCGCCGTTTCCATCGGCCGCCGCGTCGCTCAGCAGCATGAACGAGGTCGGCGCCGCCTTGCTCGCCTGCTGGACACCGCCTGCCAATTCCGACAATTCCTCGGTCACGCTGAGCTTCAGCTTCAAGCGCGACGGCACGCTGATCGGACCGCCGAGGACGACCGCCATCCATGTCAGCGGCGACGACAAGACGCGCAAGGCCTATGTCGATGCGGCGACCAAGGCCCTGAACGATTGCCTGCCGCTCAGCTTTTCGCCGTCGCTGGCGCAAGGCGTTGCCGGAAACGTCTTCACGCTGCAGTTCAACTCGCCGAAAACCTAAGCGGCAGGCTTGACCGTTTGTCGGTTTGTTCTCCACGCATCCGGGACGGAAGGCGGCGGCGAAGACGCCGAGCCAAGCCACTCACACTTTTCTTGGAATCCTAAGGCGCCGAGCCCGGCCTTGCCGCACTCAGGTCAACCGCGTGCGCGCCTGACCTGAGCGTGTTTTTCCAATTCCGGCATCTCGAAGACGTAATCGCTCCAGGCGGAGTCCGGGATCTGCCCGGCCAGGTAGCAATCCAGCAGAAGGCTTTGTTCGGGGGTAAGGGGTCTCGGCGCCTGCTCATGATCCAGCCCAAGCGAATGGATCAGGTTCCTGGTCAAGCCAGAGACGGTGAAGTGAATGGACATCTTCAGTCTCCTCCGCGCTGCGCGGCTCACATCAACGTCAACAACGTCCGTCGCCGGTCAAAGGTTTCATCAGCGATCCGTGATCGCGCCGGGGGCCCTGGCCATCGCCGGCTTGGAAATGGTTTTTCGGATCCTGTTTCAACCTTGAAGTGAAAGCGTAATATTCGTCGAGTTCAAGGCCTGCGACCTCAAGCACCACTCGCAGCGGGAGGCCGAGCTCCGGGCACGCACGGTGACGCCGCGCAACATGGAAAACGCCATCATTCCCCTGCCGACGACAAGGCCGGACCTAGGGCCGGACCTGGGGCCGGACCGGGGCACGGTCCCGGACATTGCATCGAGCAGCGCTCACGGCGCGGGAGCGGATGCGACCAGCTCGATCGCGCAGCCCGAGGCGCTTGTCCCGGCAGATGCAAAGCCGATGCGCGTGGTCGGGCCGGCCTTCTTCCCCGCGAATTGATCGGGCCATCGCCCCTGCCTTGCGGCAGGGCCGCCTGGCTGTTTTGACCAGGCAACATTATTCGCAGACGACCCGGTAGCGCTTGCCGTTTTCGCCGACATTCCTGCAGGCGAGAGGTCTCTGCTCGCCGGAAGCCTCGTCCGGCAGGTCCTGGTTCAGGGATTGCGCCATCGAAGCGCGCCTGGGATAGCGGCGGACAGCTGGGCCCGGCGGCGCGCCCGGCGGCGGAGGAAAGACGTCCGATGCGATCTGCCGCGCCCCGGTCGTTCCCGGCGGCGCCTTGTCCCAGACACGCCTGACATCCATCCGGCTTGGAACGACCACCGTGCCGTCGTCGCTGCGCACGCAGCCGCCCGCTGCAAGCAGCGCCGGGCACAGGACGAAAGCCGCGATTCGACCAAACATTAGCAACACCTCAGGCACCTTATAATGCGTCGTCGCCTCGATCGCCAATGGGCGGATTACCGCAGCCGGCGCCTCGACCGGAAACTGGTTCAACGGCACCGGGCGGCAGGCGGTTGCAATCATTATGGTTAGCGGATCGTTAATGCTTGTCGGGCACATTCCGCCGACAGACCGGCACGGTTCGGCTTGGGGGTAGGAATGGCGGATACGGACGGGACTGTCGAGGCGGAGAGCGCACGGAATTTCAACAAGGCGGATATGCGCGGCAACGGCGGCTTTCTTGGTGATGTCCACGATATGGCCGGGACTTCGGAGGCGCTTGCCAATCTCAGGCTGATGGTCGATTCGATGCCGATCGGCGTCATCGTTCTCGATGCCGAATTGCGGGCGGAGGTGGTCAACCGGGCATTCTACGATTTCTGGAAGATCGATCCGCGGCGGGCTCCGGCCGGCAGTCGCTTTCGCGACCTCATGGAGGCCAGCCGTGACGTCGATCCGTTCGGCGGCGAAGAACAGGCCTGGCAAAGCCATGTGGCCGAACGGGAGGCCGAAATCCGCGCCGGAGCCGCGGGATCCAGGCAGTTGCCGCGCAAGGGCGGCCGCACACTGATCGCCTCGCTGGCGCCGCTTCCCGGAGGCAAGCGGCTGATCTCCTATGTCGACATCACCGACATGAAACAGCGCGAGACCGAGGCGGAGGATGCGCGCAAGAACCTCGCCACCGTGCTGGAGTCGCTGCCGGCGGGGGTCATCATCTACGATCGCGACGACCGCTTCGTCTTCGCCAACCGCAAGCTGCAGGATACGCTGCCGGCGCTGAAGCCGGCCTGGCAGCCTGGCCGCACTTTCCGCGAGGCGCTGGCGCTCGGCCACTCCGTCGGCTACTTCCGCTCGAGCGGCGATCCCGGCATCGACGGTCTGTATGGCGTCGACACCGAGCGCTGGCTCGACGCCATGCTCAAGCGGTATCGTCTGCCAAGCTCCGCCTACGAACGCCTCAACGCCGACGGGCGCTGGTACCAGGTCTATGACATGCGCACCGACGACGGCACATTCATCGGCGTGCGCGTCGATATCACGGACATCAAGGCGCGCGAGAAGGCGTTGCGCGACTCCATGCGCCAGATCGACCTTTACCGGCACGTGATGGACGAGCTGCCCGTGGCCGCCTTCATCAAGGCCGACGATCTCAGCATTGAATTCGTCAACAAGGCCTGGTGCGCGCTGACCGGCTTCGCCAAGGACGAGGTGCTCGGCAAGACGGATCGCGAGCTTTTCGAGTCGGAAGAGGCGGACGGTTTCAGCAATGACGACACCGACGTCGTGGCGACCGGCTCGGGGCGCGAGATCGAGGAGGCCGTCACCCATCGCGATGGCACGGTGCGGCAGCTGATGACGCGCAAAAGCCGGCTGGTGGCGATCGACGGCTCCGTGCATCTGGTCGGCTCCAGCACCGACATCACCGACGTCAAGGCGCGCGAGCAGGCGCTCCGGCAGAGCATGAGCGAGAACGAGGTGTTCCGCAGCCTTATCGACAACGTGCCGGTGTCGATCTACGCCAAGCGCTCGGACCTCAGGCAGTTCTACGTCAACAAGGGCTGGTGCGATCTCACCGGCTTCAGCAAGGAAGAAGCCGTCGGCAAGACCGATGTCGAGATTTTCGGCGCGGACGGCGAAGCCTTCGTCGCCAGCGACCTGGCCGTGCTGCGCACCGGCGAGACGCAGGAGATCGAAGAGACGGTGACGATGCCGGACGGCAGCGTCAGGCACCAGTTCGCCCGCAAGAGCGCGATGATCGCCTCGGACGGCTCGCTCTATCTGATCGGCTCCACCACCGACATCACCGAGCTCAAGCAGCGCGAGACCGAGCTCAGCGAGGCGCGCCGGCGCGCCGTGCTCGCCGACCGCGCCAAGTCGGAATTCCTCGCCAATATGAGCCACGAGATCCGCACGCCGATGAATGGGGTTCTTGGAATGGCAGAGCTGCTGGCAAAGTCGGACCTCGATCCGAAGCAGAAGACGTTCACCGACATCATCGTCAAATCCGGCAACGCGCTGCTCACCATCATCAACGACATCCTCGACTTCTCCAAGATCGATGCCGGCCAGATGGTGCTCGACCCGGCGCCCTTTAATCTCGCCGAGGCGATCGAGGACGTGGCGACGCTGGTGTCGGCGCGCGCCAAGGAGAAGGACCTCGAGCTCATCGTCCGTGTCCAGCCGGGGCTCGACGGCCAGTTCGTCGGCGATGTCGGCCGGGTCAGGCAGATCGTCACCAACCTGCTCGGCAACGCGGTGAAGTTCACCGACGAGGGCCATGTCCTGGTCGACGTGACGGGCGACAGGGTCCCCGCGGGCACGAAGCTCACCATTTCCGTGACGGATACCGGTATCGGCATTCCGGAAGACAAGCTGAAGCTGGTGTTCGAGAAATTCAGCCAGGTCGACACCTCCTCGACCAGGCGGCACGAGGGCACCGGGCTTGGCCTTGCCATCACCTCGCGGCTGGTCGAGATGATGGGCGGCGAGATCGGCGTCGACAGCGCCGAAGGCAAGGGCTCGACGTTCTGGTTCACCGTCACGCTGCCCAGGGCCGAGCAGGGCGGGCAGCGCATCATGCCGATCGACGTCACCGGCGCGCGCGTGCTCATCGTCGACGACAACGCCGTCAACCGCTCGATCCTGAGCGAACAGATGACGTCGTGGACGTTCGATTCCTGCGCGGCCGAAAGCGGCACCGAGGGGTTGAAGGTGCTGATTGCCGCCGCGGCCTATGGCGTGCCCGTCGATTGCGTGGTGCTCGACTATCAGATGCCCGGCATGACCGGCGCCGAGATGGCGCGCATCGTGCGCAACACAGCGGGCCTGGCGCATACGCCCATCATCATGCTGACCTCGGTCGACCAGTCGCTCGCCAACACGGCCTATCGCGATCTCGGCATCGACGCGCAGCTGATCAAGCCGGCGCGCTCCTCCATCCTCCTGGAAACGCTGGTCGCGACCATACAGCGCCATCGCCACAGCAGCACGGCCGCGCAGCCGCAACCCGCCATTGGCGCCGGCAGCCCCCCGCGAGCCGCGCCGGCGCAGACGGCGGCATCGGACCGCGCCATGCTGCAGCCGCCGCCGGCGCGGGCGCGTCCACGCCCTGCCGATGCGGAGCGCGGGCTCGACATCCTCGTCGCCGAGGACAATGAGGTGAACCAACTGGTGTTCACCCAGATCCTCGGCGAGACCGGTTACCGCTTCGAGATCGTCGGTAACGGCCGCAAGGCGCTAGACGCCTTCGGCAGGCTCGATCCGCGCATGATCCTGATGGACGTGTCGATGCCCGAAATGAACGGGCTGGAGGCGACGGGCGCCATCCGCAGGCTCGAGGAAAACATGGGCACGCATGTGCCGATCGTCGGCGTCACCGCGCATGCGCTGAAGGGCGATCACGAACGCTGCCTGGAGGCCGGCATGGATGATTACCTGCCGAAGCCGATCAGTCCGCGGGCGCTGCTCGAAAAGCTCGAGCGATGGCTGGGCTCGGACGTCGAGACCCGGCGCAACGCAGGTTAGAGCAATATCGGGAAAAGTCTGAAACGCTCAGGCTCGGCGCCTTCGCCGTAGCCGTCAGTCCCGGAATTGCGCGAAATCAAGAGGCAAGGGCGGATTTCTAGCCGGCAGGCGGGCGCAAGGCGTTGACGCATGCGTATGGTGCGATCGCACCATACCAAAGCAAACGCCAAGCTCGGACAATCATGACATTGATTCCGCTCTTCGGTTACGGGCGGGAGCAGCGACCGCCAACAAGAAACAGCGTCGACTCTACCCCAACGGACCTGTTTTCGGCGATGGCCAGGCCATGATCCGCTCTGGCATTCAGGCAACGCACTCTCGTCCGGATTTTATTTCCCGGCGGCCGTCATCCGGCCGCCGGGATAAATTTTGTTTCAAAAGTCAGACAAGTTACTGATTCCCGCGGCAAACTCCGGCCGGTCCATCGAGGCCGCCGCGGACCCTTCCGAGCATTCCCGTTCAGGCGTTACCGGGCTGACACGAAACTGTCATGCGACTGTAATAATCGAAGGCTATTGCCCTCACCGGGCGCCGATAGAACGGGTGCCGAAAGACCATCTTCCGAACAGGAGCAGGCCACATGAGACATTTCATCCGCTCGGCGGCCGTTGCGATTGCAATGGCTGCGGCATCAACCCTTAGCATCTCCGCCGCGATGGCAGCCGATATCTCCGGCGCCGGCGCCACTTTCCCCTATCCGATCTATGCGAAGTGGGCCGACGCCTACAAGAAAGAGACCGGCATCGGTCTCAACTACCAGTCGATCGGCTCCGGCGGCGGCATCAAGCAGATCAAGGCCAAGACCGTGACCTTCGGCGCTTCCGACGCGCCGCTGAAGGGCGAGGATCTGGACTCCACCGGGCTCGCGCAGTTCCCGATGGTGATGGGCGGCATCGTTCCGGTCGTCAATCTCGAAGGCATCAAGCCGGGCGAACTGGTGCTCGACGGTCCGACGCTGGCCGACATCTTCGCCGGCAAGATCACCAACTGGAACGACGAAGCGATCAAGAAGCTCAACCCCGACGCCAAGCTGCCCGACCAGGCGATCGCCGTCGTCCACCGTTCGGACGGCTCGGGCACCACGTTCAACTTCAGCTACTACCTGGCTGACGTCAGCGCCGACTGGAAGTCGAAGGTCGGCGTCAACACCGCGCTCGAATGGCCGGTGGGCATCGGCGCCAAGGGCAATGAAGGCGTCGCCAACAACGTCTCGCAGACCGGCGGCGCGATCGGTTACGTCGAATACGCCTATGCCAAGCAGAACAAGCTGACCTACACCGACCTGATCAACAAGGACGGCAAGAAGGTCGAGCCGACCGCCGCCGCGTTCTCGGCCGCCGCGGCTAATGCCGATTGGAGCTCGCAGCCGGGCTACGGCGTCATCCTGGCCAACCAGGCCGGCGCTGAATCCTGGCCGATGACCTCCGCCACCTGGATCCTTGTCTACAAGAAGCCCGACGACACTGCGGCCACGGCCGAAGCGCTCAAGTTCTTCGCCTGGTCCTATGCCAAGGGCGACGAACTGGCCGCGGGCCTGGACTACGTTCCGATGCCCGACGCGGTCGTGAAGAGCGTCGAGGAAATGTGGGGCAAGGACGTCGTCGACAAGGACGGCAAGCCGCTCTACTCCGGCATGTAATTCCTGTGGAATAAGGAGGGCGTCTCCGGCGCCCTCCTGTCTCTTTCGAAATGCGAGGGGCTAAATGACAGCCGTTTCCGACGCCGCGACATCGTCCGCCCTGCGGACCAGAGAAGCGACAGTGCGCCGCTTCGCCTTCACCGACATGGCATTCCGGACGGCCACGCGCCTTTCCGCCATCCTCGTGCTGGTTCTGCTCGGCGGGGTGGCGATCTCGCTGGTCAGCGGCTCGTGGGAGGCGCTGTCGAAGTTCGGCTTCTCCTTCCTGACCACCGAATCCTGGAACCCGGTCACCGAGAATTTCGGCGCCCTGGCGCCCATCTACGGCACCATCGTCACCTCGGCCATCGCCATTCTAATCGCTGTGCCGATCGGCATCGGCATCGCCGTCTTCCTGACCGAGCTCTGCCCGCGTCCGCTCAGGCGCCCGATCGCCATCGCGGTCGAGCTGCTCGCAGGCATCCCCTCGATCATCTACGGCATCTGGGGCCTGTTCGTGTTCGCGCCGTTCCTGCAGACGACGATCCAGCCCTTCGTCATCGGGCTCTTCAAAGATGTCCCCGGCCTCAACAATCTTTTTGCCGGCCCGCCCTACGGTATCGGCCTGCTGACCTCGTCGCTGATCCTCGCCATCATGGTGCTGCCCTTCATCACCTCGATCACCAAGGACGTGTTCGACACGGTGCCGGCGGTGCTGAAGGAATCGGCATACGGCATCGGCTGCACGACCTGGGAAGTGACCCGGCGCGTGACCATCCCCTATACCCGCGTCGGCATCATGGGCGGCGTCATGCTTGGCCTCGGCCGCGCGCTCGGCGAGACGATGGCCGTTACCTTCGTCATCGGCAACGCGCACCGCATCAGCGCCTCGCTGTTTGCGCCGGGCACGACGATCTCGGCGACCATCGCCAACGAATTCACCGAAGCCGACGGCGATCTCTATACATCCTCGCTGGTATCGCTCGGCCTGATCCTGTTCATCATCACCTTCATCATCCTCGCGCTCGCACGTTACATGCTGATGCGCATCGACGCCCGCACGGGAGCCTGACCGATGTCGACGTCGCTTGCACTTCATAGCAGCCGCAAGAGAAAGAACAGCGTGATGATGATGCTGTGCGTCGTCGCCGCAGGCATCGGCCTTGCCTGGCTGGCGCTGATCCTCGGCGCACTGCTCTACAAGGGCCTATCCGGCCTCTCGCTGGCGGTGTTCACCGAAATGACGCCGCCGCCAGGCGATGCTGGCGGCCTGCTCAACGCCATCTACGGCAGCATCGTGATGACCGTCATCGGCGTCATCGTCGGCACGCCGATCGGTGTCCTGGCCGGAACCTACATGGCCGAATACGGCCGCTTCTCGCGCCTGACCACGATCGTGCGCTTCATCAACGACATCCTCTTGTCGGCGCCGTCGATCATCATCGGCCTGTTCGTCTATGAGCTGATGGTGCGGCCGATGGGGCACTTCTCGGCCATCGCCGGCGCCGTCGCGCTGTCGATCCTGGTGATCCCCGTTGTGGTGCGCACCACCGAGGACATGCTGAACCTCGTGCCCAACGCGCTGCGCGAAGCAGGCGCCGCCATCGGCGCGCCGCGCTGGGTGGTGATCCGCTCGGTCGCCTATCGCGCCGCCCTGTCCGGCATCGTTACCGGCATATTGCTGGCGATCGCCCGCATCTCCGGCGAGACGGCGCCGCTGCTCTTCACCGCGCTCAACAACCAGTTCTGGTCGAGCAATCTCAACGCGCCGATGGCCAGCTTGCCGGTGACCATCTTCCAGTTCGCCCTCAGCCCCTATGAGGAATGGCAGCAACTGGCGTGGACCGGCGCACTCATAATCACCCTGACGGTTCTCGGGCTGAGCATCTTCGCGCGCAGCCTCACCGGACGCAGAGAGGACAGATGAAACCGATGTTGTCCACCGATTTGAACGTAGCCGACACGACCGTCGAGAAGTCGAAGATCGAGGTCAAGAACCTCAATTTCTACTATGGCCAGTCGAAGGCGCTGAAGGACATCAACCTGTCCCTGCCCGAGCGCAGCGTGACTGCCTTCATCGGCCCGTCGGGCTGCGGGAAGTCGACGCTGCTGCGCGTGCTCAACCGCATCTACGAGCTCTACCCGAAGCAGACCGCCGAGGGCCAGGTGCTGCTCGACGGCAAGAACATCCTCGACCGCTCGCAGGACCTCAACCTGCTGCGCACCAAGATCGGCATGGTGTTCCAGAAGCCGACGCCATTCCCGATGTCTATCTACGAGAACATCGCCTTCGGCGTCAGGCTCTATGAGAAGATCAGCAAGGCCGAGATGGATAGCCGCGTCGAGTCGGCGCTGAAGCGCGCCGCGCTGTGGACCGAGGTCAAGGACAAGCTCAACGCCAGCGGCCTCAGCCTCTCGGGCGGCCAGCAGCAGCGCCTGTGCATCGCCCGTACCGTGGCGGTGAAGCCCGAGGTCATCCTGCTCGACGAGCCGGCCTCGGCGCTCGATCCGCTGTCGACCGCCAAGATCGAGGAACTGATCGACGAGTTGCAGGCCGACTACACGATCGTCATCGTCACCCACAACATGCAGCAGGCGGCGCGCGTGTCGCGGCAGACGGCGTTCATGTATCTGGGCGAGCTGGTGGAGTTCGACCGGACCGAGAAGATCTTCACCTCGCCCCGCGAGAAGCGCACGCAGGACTATATTACCGGCCGCTTCGGCTGAGTTCATACGAGGACATCATCATGGCCGAACATACCGTCGCCTCCTTCGACGAGGATCTGAGGCAGATCAGCCGGCTCATCAACGACATGGGCGATCTCGCCAGCTCGATGGTCGGCGGCGCGACCAAGGCGTTGCTCGAGACCGACAATGCGCTGGCGCAGCGCGTCGTCTCCGACGACGCCATCATGGACGCTCGTCAGCGCGAGCTCGACGACCGCGCCATCACGCTGATCGCCAAGCGGCAGCCGATGGCGGACGACCTGCGCAACGTGGTCGGCTCGATCCGTATGGCGGGCGACCTCGAACGCATCGGCGATCTCGCCAAGAACATCGCCAAGCGCGTCGGCTCGGTCGGCGTCAGCGCCGCGCCGCGCGACCTCACGCATTCGATCGATTCCATGGCGCAGATGGTGCTGATCCAGGTCCAGGCCGTGATCCAGGAATATATGGTGGGCGATGCCACGGCGCTGGCCAAGCTTCGCAACGACGACGAGCGCATCGACGTCAAATACACCTCCGTCTTCCGTGAGCTGTTGACCTACATGATGGAAGACCCGCGCAACATCACCGCTTGCACGCATCTTCTGTTCTGCGCCAAGAATCTCGAGCGCATCGGCGACCATGTGACCAACATCGCCGAGAACGCCTATTATGTGCTGACCGGCACGCAATTGCCCGCCAATCGTCCGAAGCAGGACGAGACCGCAATGTCGGCGCCGGCGGCCTGACGAAAAGGTTACCCCAATGATCGCGCCACGCATCATGGTGGTGGAGGACGAGGAGCCGCTGGGGGTGCTACTCCGCTACAATCTCGAATCCGAGGGTTACCAGGTCGAAGTGGTGACCCGCGGCGACGAGGCCGAAATCCGCCTTCAGGAAAACGTTCCCGACATGCTCGTGCTCGACTGGATGGTGCCGGCGGTTTCTGGCATCGAGCTCTGCCGGCGTCTCAGGATGCGGCCCGAGACCGAGCGGCTGCCGATCATCATGCTGACGGCCCGCGGCGAGGAAAGCGACCGCGTGCGCGGCCTCTCGACCGGCGCCGACGACTATCTGGTCAAGCCGTTCTCGACGCCGGAGTTCATGGCGCGCGTCAAGGCGCTGCTGCGCCGCGCCAAGCCGGAGGTGCTGTCCAGCGTGCTCAAGGTCGGCGACATCGTGCTCGACCGCGAATCGCACCGCGTCTACCGCAAGAAGAGCGAGATCAGGCTCGGCCCGACCGAGTTCCGCCTGCTCGAATTCATGATGCGCCATCCCGGCCGAGTGTTCTCGCGCAGCCAGCTGCTCGACAATGTCTGGGGCGAGACGATCTATATCGACGAGCGCACCGTGGACGTCCATGTCGGGCGCCTGCGCAAGGCGGTCAACAACGGCCGCATGCCGGACGTCATCCGCACCATCCGCGGGGCGGGTTACGCGATCAGGGAGGATTAGAGCGGTTCACCGTTTACTGGGAACCGCCCTCTGCCCCGCCGCCGCTTCACATGAAATCGGGCTTGTCGCCATCCGTGCCCGGCTTGTCGACGCCGAGATTTTCGCCGACATGCCGATCCGGCGCTCGGACAATCCGAGCAACCAGATCGGCCACGCTGACGCGCGATACCGACGTGCCCTTGAATGGCTCGTTGCGCGCGGTCGTTTCATAGTCGATGACCGCCTCATCCATCAGCCATGCGGGCCGCAGGATCGTGTATTCGAGACCGGAGGCCTCGATGGCGTCTCCGGCGCGCCGGAAGGGTTTCAGGTCCTCGCCGATCATGGCGGCGTTCCATTCGCCGAACTTGCCGGACACTTCGTCATAGATGCCGAGCGCCAGAATGAAGATCAGTCGCCTGATGCCGGCCTTCTTCATGGCGGCGATCACGGCCCGCGCCTGCCTGTCGAGGTCCGCGCCGGTCAGATTGGCGTAGACGATGTCCTGTCCCTGCATCGCTTCGTCGAGCCTTGCGGCGTCCAGAACGTCCCCTTGGACAACGTTCTGATTTGGCCCGGCAAGGCCGGCAAGGCGCGCCGTGTTGCGGGCATACAGGGTCAGATGAAGGTCACCGTCGCCCGCCAGCATGTCGATGACGTGGCGGGCAATCTGGCCACCCGCGCCGAGAATGAGAACCTTGATCATATGACCTCGCTTGTTCCGGGTCGAAGGGGACGAACCCTGGTCGATCCCGCATCCCTTGGACGATTACCTTCCGCCGATGGGTTGCAGCGTCTTGCCGAAGAAAGGCGCCAGCACCGACACTGCTTCATCGACATATCTCTCGCCGTCATAGAGATCCATGTGGTTGGCCCCTTCAACGACATGGTAGCTCTTGTCCTTGCTGGCGGCGCGGCTATAGAGGTCGTCGCTCATCCATTTGCTGCCGGCCTTGCTCCCGGCCACGATCTGCAGCGGCTGGGTGAGGTAGGCCTCGGCTTTGGAATAGGCGTCGTAGGGAATGATCTGCGACAGGCTGCGAGCCGTCGCATAACCGGGTGCGGTCGGGTATTCGGCGCGGGGCGTGTGATAATATTCCCAGGCTTGGCGCAGTTCTTCGTTCGGAGCGTCGTCTTCCTTCAGTGGCGCCAGCGGAATCCTGCCAACCTCCGAACCGTTGGCGTCGGAAGTCCGTGCCGCCGCGCCGACCGCGATCACGGCGCGGGCGTCTGCATCCTTGATATTGTTGTCCCAACCGTTGCGGAACATCTGGCCGATATTGACGGCGCTCACGGTTCCGACGGCCTTGATGCGCGGGTCGTCAATTGCCGCATTGGCCGTATAGCCGGCGCCGGCGCAGATACCCATCGCACCGATACGGTCATTGTCGACATAGGGGAGCGTGGTCAGGTAATCGAGCACGGCGCTCACGTCTTCGGTGCGGACAGACGGGTTTTCGAGCTGGCGCGGCTGCCCGCCGCTCTCGCCCTGGTAGGAGGCATCGTAGGCGATGGTGATGAAGCCCTGTTCGGCGAGCTTCCTTGCATAGGTGCCCGCCGTCTGCTCCTTCACGCCGCCGCCTGGATGCGAAACGATGACTGCCGGGTAGGTCCTGGTCTCGTTGAAGTCTTCCGGAAAATTGATGACGGCCGACATGGCGATTGCCTGATTGTTGGAGTTGGGGAAGCTGATTTTGCCCATGATGGCACTCCTTGCACTGAGTTGGCGTCGATGCATCTGCACGAGATCCCTTGCATTCTAGGCCGTGGCAATTCATCGAATTAGCCGGTAAAATCCACTATGACTTATTGGTAGGATGATAAGTGAGACGCGAAGAGATCGCCGACCTGGCCGCCTTCTACGTGGTCGCGGAGCAACGCAGCTTCACCAAGGCCGCCGCGAAACTCGGCATCTCCCAGTCGACACTGAGCCAGATCGTCAAACGGCTTGAGGAGCGTCTCGGCGTCCTGCTGGTGGCGAGGACCACACGAAGTGTGGCGCCGACGGAAGCGGGAAAGCGTTTGCTGGCAACGCTTGGGCCTACGCTGCGCGAACTCGACCAGAGCATCGAGATGCTGGCCGAGTTCAGGGAAACGCCCGCCGGCACGATCCGCATCACATCGGTTGAACACGCAGCTCGGACGATCCTGTCACCGGCGATCGCGAAACTGTTGCCGCAATATCCCGACCTGAACGTGGAGATATTCATCGACTACAGCCTGGCCGATGTCGTGGCCGACAATTTCGATGCCGGCGTGCGGCTGGGGTCGCAGGTGGCCAAAGACATGATTGCCGTCAGGATTTCGCCCGATATCGCGATGGCGATCGTCGGTTCGCCCGACTATCTGCGATTGCGCGGCGCGCCGCTCGAGCCCAATGAACTGACGGAGCATCGCTGCATCAACCTGCGCCTGCCCACGTCAAACAAGCTCTATGCCTGGAACCTGAAGATCGGCGGGAGGATCGTCGGCGTCAGCGTCGAAGGCCAGGCGACCTACAATTCGATCGATCTCATCCTGGATGCAGCCCTTGCCGGCGTCGGCCTGGGGCTGCTGCCTCTCGACCAGGTACAGGCCCATCTCGACCGCGGAGTGCTGGTCAGCGTGCTCGATGCGTTCGTTCCCCCACTCCCCGGCTATTATCTCTACTATGCAAACAGGCGGCTGAACTCGTCGGCTTTCAGGGTGGTGGTCGACGCGCTGCGATATCGCGGAGAACCCGCTGCCGAGGGATGATTTCCCGCTCAAGGCCGAACTCGGTCCTTCAGTGGTCTCCCGGTCCTCAGGCCACGTTCTTCCCGGCCCCCGCTCTTGCCTGCACCCCTGGCGCGAAAATCTCCTGATCGACGAAGGTCAGGGCGCGCATGGCGCAGCCTTCGCGGATCAGCGGCAGTTCGTTCGGCTCGGTGTCGAAGGAGATCGATTCCGAGTGCTGGCCGCCGGCGGTCTGGGCGATCGCCTCTCGCAGCGCCGGCTCGATCAGGTCGAAGGCGGCCGCGCTGACGCCGACCATGGCGACGGGCGCCGGGTCGATGAGGGCGAACAGGCTGCCGAGGCCGAAACCGAGCGCTTCGCCCGCCCGGCGATAAGCCTCCCGCTCGGGTCCGTCCTCCTGCCGGGCTTTCGCGGCCAGCGCGCGCATATGGGCGTCGCCGACGTCGGTCGGCGTGGCATCCTCGCTTATTCCCATGGCGCTGCGCCAGATCGCGTAATTGCCGGCATAGGCCTCGACGCAGCCGCGGCGGCCGCAGCGGCAGAGCGCGCCGCCCGGACGATGGATCATATGGCCGAACTCGCCGCCGGAGGAATGCGTGCCGCTGAACAGCGCGCCCTTCAGCACCAGGCCCATGCCGATACCGTGCGAGAGCAGGATGGCTATGAAGTCGTCGCGATAACGCTCGGGATCGCGCCATTGCAGCGCCACCGCCATCATGTTGCAGTCGTTCTCCATGGTGGCGGGAATACCGAATTCGCTTTCGAGGAGGTCGGCGAAGGGGATGTCGGTCAGCGGCGTGATCGGCGACCACAGCATGGCGCGTGAATGGGAATCGGTGATGCCCTGAATGCCCATGGCGATGCGGGCGACGCTGCCCACGTCGAGGTCGGGATCCCGCATCCGGCGCCGCACGATCGCCATGCATTCGCCGATCAGCTCGTCACGGGGCATGACGAGCGTGTCCAGGCGCTGCTGCTCCTCCGCAACCACCTGGCCGGCATAATCGATCACGGCGACCGACAGGAAGTTCAGCGACAGCACCACGGTCAGCACCGCGGCGGCTTCGGGGTTCAGCGCCAGGCCGATCTGCGGCCGGCCGCGTTTCAATGCCGTCGGCTCGCTGGCCTTGCTTTCGGTGAGAATGCCTTCCTGGATCAGATCGGCGGAGATCGCCGAAATGGTCGAGTGGCTGAGCCCGGTGGTGGCGGCAATCTCCGTGCGCGAGGGCTGGCCGGCGCGGCGCACGGCCGAAATCACCATGGCACGGTTGCGCCGACGCAAATCGTCGTGGCGGATTCCGACCGACATTGTCTCGCGCGTCCTCCAAGTCATCGCGGCCTTGTGATGATGATGCCATGGCCTGTCGGTGACATGCTAGGGATAGTGGCAGAAGCCGCAGCCTGTGTCATTATTTATTGCGGATGCCGAAAAAAATGCCCTGGCCCATCAAAACCCATCAGAATCGCAGTTGACAGCGTCGTTTTGCTGGATCACTATTTTTTTGAGGCGCGAAAAAAAGCCTCTGTGCCGGCCTTCGGGCCAGTCTGGGTCGCGCCGCACGGGCGCAGGGAGGATATCATGAAGAAATTCGCAGCCGCCATTCTGGCGGGCGTTGCCATGTCGCTGACGCTGGCGTCGGTCGCCGAGGCGAAGGACAAGGTGATCGGCGTGTCGTGGTCGAATTTCCAGGAAGAGCGCTGGAAGACCGACGAAGCGGCGATGAAGGCCGCCATCGAGGCTGCCGGCGACAAGTATATCTCGGCCGACGCGCAGTCCAATCCGGGCAAGCAGCTGACCGACGTCGAAAGCCTGATCTCGCAGGGCGCCAACGCGCTGATCATCCTGGCGCAGGATGCCTCGGCGATCGGCCCGGCGGTGCAGAAGGCGCTCGATGAAGGCATTCCGGTGGTCGGCTACGACCGCCTGATCGAGAACAAGGACGTGTTCTACCTGACCTTCGACAACAAGGAAGTCGGCCGCATGCAGGCCCGTGAGGTGTTCAAGGCCAAGCCGGAAGGCAACTACGTCTTCATCAAGGGCTCGGGCGCCGATCCGAACGCCGACTTCCTGTTCTCGGGCTCCATGGAAGTGCTGAAGGAGGCGATCGACAGCGGCAAGATCAAGAATGTCGGCGAGGCTTACACCGACGGTTGGCTGCCCGCCAACGCGCAGAAGAACATGGAGCAGTTCCTGACCGCCAACGACAACAAGGTCGACGCGGTCGTGGCGGCCAATGACGGCACCGCCGGCGGCGTCGTCGCGGCGCTGACGGCGCAAGGCCTGGCCGGCACCGTTCCGGTCTCGGGCCAGGACGGCGACCACGCGGCGCTCAACCGCATCGCGCTCGGTACGCAGACCGTGTCGGTGTGGAAAGACGCGCGCGAGCTCGGCAAGAACGCCGCCGAGATCGCCTCGCAGCTCGCCGCCGGCAAGAAGATGGGCGACATCGCCGGCACCAAAGACTTCACGACGCCTGGCGGCAACACCGTCAAGTCGCTGTTCCTGACTCCGATTGCGATCACCAAGGACAATCTCAACGTCGTCATCGACGCCGGCTGGATCAAGAAGGACGAAGTCTGCGCGGGCGTTGCCGCCGGTAGCGTCAAGGCCTGCAACTAAGTTTTGCCGGCTCTCGATCAAAATCCCTGCGCCGCGGCCTGAAAGCCGCGGCGTTTTCTCAAAAAGATTTGTGTTTCCGCCTGTGGCGGATAGCTTCTAGGCTTGGCCAGGCATTCCGCGCCAGACGGGCAGGCCGGGCGGGAGGAAATCATGACCGACACGACGTCTACCCAACCGGCGGACACCGCGCGCGCGTCGGAACTCGGCGCCGTCGCCCGGTTCCTGAAGGCGACCGAGCTCGACACCCGCATGCTCGGCATGATCGGCGCGCTGCTCTTGATCTGGATCGGGCTGCATGTGATTTCCAGCCTGCGCCTCGGCGTCAATCCACTCGACTTCGACAGCCGCACGTTTCTCACGCCGCGCAACCTGTGGAACCTGTCGGTTCAGACTTCGGCCGTGGCGATCATGGCCTCCGGCATGGTGCTGGTCATCGTCATGCGCAACATCGACCTGTCGGTCGGATCGGCCGAAGGGGTGATCGGCATGGTCATGGGCTTTGCCCAGGTGCATTTCCTCGTGCGCTTTGTCGGGCTTGACCTGGGCAATCCGTGGATCTGGGTGCTGGCATTGCTGATCGGCCTGGCGCTCGGCCTCATCATCGGCGCCTTCCAGGGCTTCATCATCGCCTATCTCGAAGTGCCGGCCTTCATCGTGACGCTGGGCGGATTGCTGGTATGGCGTGGCGCTGCCTGGTGGGTCACCAGCGGCCAGACGGTGGCGCCGCTCGACGCTACGTTCCAGCTGATGGGCGGCGGCCCGGCGGGCTCGATCGGCGCCAGATGGAGTTGGGCCGTCGGCATCGTCGCCTGCCTGGCGGTTGTCTTCATGCATTTCAACGGCCGCGTGCAGCGCAAGCGCTTCCGCTTCCCGCTGCGTCCGGTCTGGGCCGAGACGCTGCTCGCCACTGTCACCTGCGCGGTCATCCTGGGCGCGGTGTGGCTCGCCAATTCCTATCCGTGGCCGGTCGGCATCGTGAACCGCTACGCCGCCGCCAACAACATCACCGTTCCCGAAGGCGGGCTGTTCATCGCGCATGGCATCGCCATTCCGGTGCTGATGGCCGTTGCCGTCGGCCTGATCATGACCTTCGTCACCAAGCGCACGCGTTTCGGCCGCTACGTCTTCGCCATCGGCGGCAATCCGGAAGCAGCCAATCTCGCCGGCATCAACACACGCTGGATCACCATGAAGGTGTTCATGATCATGGGCGTGCTGGCGACGATCGCGGCGGCGATCTCGTCGGCCAGGCAGAACTCCGCGACAAATGTGCTGGGGACGCTGGACGAACT
The DNA here is from genome assembly GCF_006439375.1 of Mesorhizobium sp. B4-1-1. Classification (NCBI taxonomy): domain Bacteria; kingdom Pseudomonadati; phylum Pseudomonadota; class Alphaproteobacteria; order Hyphomicrobiales; family Phyllobacteriaceae; genus Mesorhizobium; species Mesorhizobium sp. B4-1-1. The sequence continues at coordinate 12,684 of NZ_VFTH01000034.1, read as the reverse complement.
GCTGGTCATTGCCGCGGCAGTCATCGGCGGCACGTCGCTCGCCGGCGGTTCCGGCACCGTGCTCGGCGCCATGCTGGGCGCATTGCTGATGCAGTCGCTGCAGTCCGGCATGGTGCTGCTTGGCGTCGATTCGCCGCTGCAGAGCATCGTCGTCGGCGCGGTACTGGTCGTCGCGGTCTGGCTCGACACCATCTATCGCAAGCGCGTCTGAGCATGATTCCGAACCGAAGGTCAGCGAAGCAAAAAGTGGAAACCGGTTTTTCGGACGAGATCATGCTCAAGCATGGACTATAGGGAGGAGAGGGACCATGGCTGACAAAATCGCTCCCACCGGCGTTCCGCTGGTCGACATGCGCAACATCTCGATCGCCTTCGGCGGCATCCGCGCCGTCGACGACGCCTCCGTCGATCTTTTCCCCGGCGAAGTGATGGCGCTGCTCGGCCACAATGGCGCGGGCAAATCGACGCTGATCAAGATCCTGTCCGGCGCCTACAAGCGCGACAGCGGGCAGATATTCATCAATGGCGAGGAGGCTTCGATCTCCAATCCGCGCGATGCCAAGAAATATGGCGTCGAGACGATCTACCAGACGCTGGCGCTGGCCGACAATGTCGATGCCGCCGCCAACCTGTTCCTCGGCCGCGAGCTGATGACGGGCTGGGGCACGCTCGACGACGTCGCCATGGAAGCCGAGGCGCGCAAGGTGATGGGCCGCCTCAATCCACGCTTCCAGCGCTTCAAGGAACCGGTCATCAAGCTGTCGGGCGGACAGCGGCAGTCGGTGGCGATCGCGCGCGCGATCCTGTTCAACGCCCGCATCCTGATCATGGACGAGCCGACGGCGGCGCTCGGTCCGCAAGAGACGGCGCAAGTCGGCGAACTGGTCAAGCAGCTCAAGGCCGATGGCATCGGCATCTTCCTGATCAGCCACGACATCCACGACGTGTTCGAGCTCGCCGACCGGGTCTGCGTGATGAAGAACGGCCAAGTGGTCGGGACCGCGCGCACCACAGACGTCACCCAGGACGAGGTGCTCGGAATGATCATCCTGGGCAAATGCCCGCCAGGCGCCATTCCGGGTCCAGGCGCGCTGAAGATCGCGGCGTGATAATAGCCGGCTAATTAACGGCTGCGTGATGTACCAGCCGCGGTGATGATTTGACCGCGCCATTGTGTTGGCGCGGGGACTTGCCCATAAAGGTCGTCGACCGTCCACGGGCCGCATCCTTGATTTGAAGAAGCTCTTTCCGATCGTTGCCTTCGTCGCCGTCGCGCTGATCAGCCTGACGATGGCGGGGTTTGCCTATTTCGCGACGCAGGAGGCGGCTCGGATCAAGTTCGAGGGCACCGCCGATGACGCGCTGAGCCGTATCGAGAGCCGCATCGACCTGCATCTGTCGCTGCTGCGTTCGACACAGGCGCTGTTCGATGCCCGCAACGGCGACATCTCGCGCGGCGAATTCAAGGCCTTCTTCACCGCGCTCGACATCGACGACAATTTCGCGGGGCTGCGCGGCGTCGGCTTCCTGAGGCTCGCCAAAACCGGCGACGAGGCGGCGGTGGAACGCGACATCCTGCACGACCATGGGTCGGCGCATCCGATCTATCCCGCCACGACGCAGCAATGGCGCACGCCGATCGTGCTGTTCGAGCCGCTCGATACGTCCAACCAGTCGATCATCGGCTTCGACATGTTCACCGAGCCGGTACGGCGCGCGGCCATCGAAAAGGCGATGGCGGATGATCAGCAGCATGCTAGCGGCATGGTCCAGCTCGGCCAGGGCGCTGGCGTGACGCAGACCTTCACGGGATTCCTGGTTTTCGTGCGGCTGAACGTCGAAACCGCGCCTGACGTGATCAATGCAAGCCGCTCCTCCACGGCCGGTTTTCTTTACGCCGCCTTCCGCGCGCAGGACCTGTTCCAGGTCGCGCTCAACCATTCGCCGCTGCTGCCGGTCAATGTCGAGGTCTATGACGGCAAGCCCGAGGCCGGCAATTTGTTGTTCCGGTCGGAAGCTCCGCCGGCAGAACGCATCGGCGCGAAGCTTTTGGCGCGCCGCGATATCGTCGTGGCGGGCCAGCCGTGGACCTTGTTGTTTCGGCCGACAAGCGCCTTCGAGCCGCCGTCCTCGCGCGCCATTCCGGTGATGCTCGGGCTGTTCGGCCTGCTGCTCGCCGGCGCCATCGCCTTGGTGGCGCGCTATCAGGAACGCGCCTATGACGCGAAATCGGCGCTGCACGAGACGACCGAAAAGAGCCTGCTGGAAAAGGACCTGATCCTGCAGGAGATGAAGCACCGCATCAAGAATTCGATTACGCGCGTGCTTGCGATCGCGCGGCAGACGGCCTCGCAAGCCACCGACGTCAAGGAGTTTTCGGCATCGTTTTCGGCGCGCCTGCAGGCCATGGCGGCATCGCAGGATATGCTCACGCGCTCGCGCTGGCAGAAAGCCGATCTCGGCGACCTGCTGCGCATCGAACTCGGGCAAGTGTTCGGCAAGGACCTTCCCGAAGGCGTGTTGTCAGGGCCGCAAGTGCTGCTGGACGAGACGACGACACAGGCGCTCGGGCTGACCTTTCATGAACTCGCCACCAACGCGCTGAAATATGGCGAGGCCGGCGCCAATTCGGTCAAGGGGAGCTGGGCTCTCAAGGTCGTCTGGAGCGTCGAAGGCCGCGGTCGTGAGCGGACGCTGGTCCTGAACTGGCGCGAGGCGGGTCAGAAGGAACTGGAAGCGCCAGTCAAGACCGGCTTCGGCACCAAGTTGATAGACCTCAACGTCACACGCGAATTGCGTGGCACGATCGTGCGCGACTACCACGCCGACGGATTGAAGGTGGAGATCAGGATCCCGCTGGCAGCGTGAGGCAAATCCGCGATTTGAATTTTGAAAAACCGGAGGCCGGCAGCCGGCCTCCGGTCTTCGGGTGCTGAACTAGTTGCAGCGAGCCGTGTAGATCCGGCCGCGATGATCGCGATACTGGCAATAGCCGTTGCGCAGGTTGCGAACCAGAAGGCCCGACCCGGCACCGACGGCCGCGCCGATCAGCGCACCCTTGCCGCCGCCGACCAAGCCGCCCACACCGGCGCCGATCAGGCCGCCGCCGACGACGTCCTGCTCGGTCGTGGTGCAGCCGCTGACGGCGACCACGGCAAACATGGCAATGATCATCTTCCGCATAGAATTGCTCCTCACTTTGTCCTCACTTTCGGCAGTGCCAGCAACCATTTAGCATGAAAAAAGGTGCTTTGCCTGCCAGATTCTACTGTTGCCTAACATAGTCTTTTTCGGGGCGTCCGCCGTTCGACGCGACAAGCATGCCGGACACCTCCAGCGATGCGACAGCGCCGTCGGGCCGCACGTTCAGACGATCCGCTCGTAGTCGTCCTCCAGCGCGGGATCCACGGCGAGGCACTTGCCGATGATGTTGGGGGCGTGACCCTGCAGGTCGCCGAGCCTGTGCGGTTTCGAAGATGCTGACGGGCAATTCGAGTTCCCGCAATCGGCCGTCGTGTTCGAACAGCCGACGACGAAGAGCAATACGGCGATGTGTTCAATGGCTCCAAACCTCTCGCCGTAAACAACGAATCTCGGCGAACAAAAGTTCCAGGCTGGAGCCTGAAGCGCTCCGCGCGAAACGGCGGCGCTAAAGTCTGGGCGTCAAAGCCGCATGTGGGTCAGAACAATTGCCAGGCCGCGGTCAAGGCCACGGCGGCCAGAAGCGCGATCGCGCCCACGCGGAGCGAAAGATGCGACGACTGCGACGCCGGCGGCGGCTCGGCGTCCTGGAAGCCGCTCATCGAGACGCGGGCGGCCTGCTCCAGCCTGTTCATGTCGGCAACCATCATTTCAGTCTCCCCGGTCGCGCCGGGGCGCGGATGGGTTTCCGGCGCATCGTCAGCCGGGAGCACAGGATCCGGCTTTATGGTGAACAGCCGGTTAAGGGCCTTCGCCGGCAAGGCGCTCCCTCTCCGTTTTGACGCAATTCCGGACGGACGGTACCGCGAAGCGGCCGAGCCTGACCGCTGCACACTTTTGCTGGAATTGCTCTCACGCCCGGCGCTATCAATCCGTCTCGAAATTCCCGTGCGGGACAGTGAGACGGTATTCCATGCGGTCCTTGCCGATTTCCAACGTCGCTGAGCCATTCAGCGACATCGGCACGACGCGTTCCAGTGCCACGCTGCCGAAACGCTTCTCATTGCGCGGCGTGTCGCCGACCGCCTCCGTCCAGGTCAGCAGAAGGTTGGGCGGGGTTCCGTTTTCGGCCTCGAGCCTGGCGCGGACCTCGACATGGCCCTCCGGCCGCGACAGCGCGCCGTAGCTCACGGAATTCACGGCCAGCTCATGCATCGCCAGGCCGATATGCAGGGCGGCATTGGGATTGAGATAGGGATTTTCGCCTGCGAACCGCAGACTGTTGGCCAGATCGCTGCTGTAGCGGCCGACCTGGCCGGAGACGAGTTCCTGCAGCGCCGCTCCCCGCCAGTTGGAGGATGTGACCAGATCCTGCGAGGACGCCAGCGATTGCAGCCGGCCGCGAAACCGCGCCAGGAACTCGCCGAGCGTCTCCGTATAGCGCCCGGTCTGAGTGGCGATGCTCTGAATGATGGCCAGAAGATTTTTCGATCGATGGCTGACTTCGCGCAGCAACGCCTTCAGCGTCTGCTCGCGGCGTTTCTGCTCCGTCGTCTCCACCATGGTGGTGACGACGCCGAGGACGTCGCCGGCGTCGCCGCGGTCGGCATCGATCCAAAGCTGGAACCAGCGGACACCCTGGCTTCCCGGGATGCTGAGCTCAAGCTGGTCGGCCTTGCCGGATTCCACCACCTTGAGCTTGGCGGCTTGTATGCGTTCGGCCTGCGCCGGCGAAAGCAGGTCCTTGCCGTCGGCTGTTTCTGACGCCCAAGGCGCGCTCATGTTGCGCGCCCAGACCGTCTTCATCTGCCGGTCCTGGTAGAGAACCGAAATCCCGGCGTTGTGCAGGGCATGGAGCAAGGCTCGCCCCAACTGCATCCCGTTCTCCGAGGGATGTATTGCGATGACGTCGCCGCTCTGCTTTTCAATTCTGTCTTTCGTGGGACCCTCGGAAGGCATTGGAACATCCCGTACTCGGTCCTTGAACGGCTCAATCCGCAACTGGTTCCGCGTCAGCCAGCGCCTGGAAATCGCGGTGGGGCTCGGCCCCTGAAATCGCAGGGCTCTCCAAAAACGGTCCGCCGGACGGTGCTCTTTCGAGGCGCCGTCCGGCGGTGGCTGGAAACCGTTTGAGGGGTGCGGCTTCCAGTGTTGCGGTTAGGCTCTCCTAAAGAGGCCTGCGATGAGCGAAATCACCAGGAAGGCGAGGAAAACGAAGAACAGAATCTGCGCGATGCCTGCCGATGTGCCGGCGATGCCGCCGAATCCAAGCGCGCCGGCGATGATCGCAACTACGAGAAATACGAGCGCCCAGTACAGCATGATGCGTCTCCTTCTTACGTCGGGAAAAGAACGTGGCTCGGTGTCGTTTGTTCCACCATTTGCTGAAAAAGACGATCCCCTTGAAGGGGCTTTTCAGACCGCAAACGGCCAAGCGTCACGCGCGGCGCGAAGGCCTCGCATGACGCTCAAGGTCCAAGCCTCGAAGAAGATCAGGCGGCGGCCTTGGCCTGACGGTCGAAGAACAGGGCCTGGCTGATCAAGGCCTTGACCATGTCGGGATTGAACGGCTTGGTGACCAGGAAGGCCGGCTCGGGCCGTTCGCCGGTCAGCAGGCGTTCCGGGAAGGCGGTGATGAAGATCACCGGCACCGGCGTGGAGGACAAGATCTCGTTGACGGCTTCGATGCCCGAGCTGCCGTCCGCGAGCTGGATGTCGGCCAGAACCATTTTCGGCCGCGTCTTGCCGAACACGGCCACAGCCTCGGCATGCGTGCGCGCTGTGCCGACCACGCGGTGGCCGAGACTCTCGACCATCTCCTCTATATCCATGGCGATCAGCGGCTCGTCCTCGATGATCAGCACTTCGGTCGCGACCTGCCGGGAAATCTCATTGCTCGCCTGGGCAAGCAGTTCCGAGAACTCGTCCTCGTCTACATCGAGGATTTCCGCCGCCTCATCCTCGCTGAAGCCCTCGACGGCAACCAGGAGGAAAGCCTGCCTTGGCAGGGGTGCGATCGCATTCAGATTGGCCGCGGCCCGCTGCTCCCAGGCGGTCTGGGCCTGTTCCTGCGGCACGCGGATGGCCACGGAGGTGAACAGTCTGGCGAAAACCTTGTACAGCGCAATGCGGTCGCTCGAGGCTTCGGGGAAGATATTGGTATCGGCGATGATGGCTTCCAGCATTGCGGCGACCAACGCGTCACCGCTTTCCTGCGATCCCGATACCGCCCGCGAGAAGCGGCGCAGGAACGGAAGATGCGGCGCGATGGTTGCGGACAAACTCATTATTGACGTCTCCCTCAGATGACGTTGCACGTTCAAGGCCGCACTGATGCATGCCCCTGAAAGTTAAACGCCGGCTTTCGGAAAAAGTTCCGCCGGCTGTGGAACTAAATTAGCGATCGGGCGTTTCGAGGCTTGGGATGGGCAACCAGACGAAGGTTCCGCTTGCGTTGTGGTTTGAAGTCGAAGAGCGGTTCAGGCGCTGGAAACTAGGGCAACTATGAAAGAAATGAAGAAAAAACAGTTGGCTGATGCCGCAAGCAGGCATCGGAACGGGGACGGCAATCCGCTTGGGGCAAACTCAGAAATAGCCCGCAAGCTCAAACAATATTATGACGAGTTGGTCTCGGACCATGTGCCGGACCGTTTCGCTCAGTTGCTCAGCCAACTGGAACAGACCGAACCTGCCCAGAAAAAGGACTGAGGCATGGCGGCGGTATCCCAGGACTTCAAGACCGAGTTGCTCGGTGCGATCCCGAGCCTTCGCGCCTTTGCCGTGTCGCTGACGCAGAATGCCGACAGGGCCGACGACCTCGTCCAGGAAACGCTGGTCAAGGCGTGGGACAAGCATGAGAGCTTCCAGCCAGGCACCAATCTGAAGGCTTGGCTGTTCACCATCCTGCGCAACGAATTCTATTCGCAGATGCGTAAGCGCGGCCGCGAAGTTCAGGACAGCGACGGCATCATGACGGCCAGGCTTGCCGTCCACCCGTCCCAGCACGGCCAGCTCGACCTCAAGGATTTCCGCGGCGCGCTCGAGCAACTGCCCGAGGACCAGCGCGAAGCCATCATCCTGATCGGCGCCTCCGGCTTCTCCTATGAAGAAGCCGCCGAGATCTGCGGCTGCGCGGTCGGCACGATCAAGAGCCGCGTCAGCCGGGCGCGCGCGAGGCTGCAGGAGATCCTCAAGATCTCCGGAGAGGACGAGTTCGGGCCCGACGCGATCTCGGCGCAGGTCACAGGTTCGAACGCGGCTTGAACCGACCGGTTACGATTGCGACTGCAAGGATGGCCTCAGGCCGGGGCGGCCCGGCCGCAGGCCATGGCCACGGCTTCGATCAGATCGTCGCCCGAGTAGGGCTTGGCGATCAGCCGGATATCCGGGAACGAACCCTTGATCTCGTCCGAATCCGAATAGCCGGAGGCAAATACGAACGGCACGCCCTCGCTGCGCAGCCGCGCGGCGAAATCCAGGGTCGAGACGCCGCCGAGCATCAGGTCGACAACCGCCACGTCGAAGCGCGCAGGCAGCGCCCGCCCGTCGATCTCGCCGAGCTCACGCACGATCGTCACATCCGCGGCGCCGTGGTCGCGGCAAAGCTGCTCGACGTCCATCGCGATCAGGAACTCGTCTTCCAGAACGAGAATACGCAGTCCATCAAGCAGTGCTGGCACTTATCAGTGTCTCCTCGGCAGGGCCGCACTCATGCGCGGAATTGGCCGCCATGTCATTTAAAAAAGACATGGGGTCCCAGCCTCACGGAACCCCTGCCGGTCTCAAGCGTTTCCTTGCGCCCATAAGGGCAGGGATTTCGAAGAGGGGTCGAAATGTCCGGCCAAAGCACACGCGCGGTTGCCAGCCGTCAATATCCTTGTGAAAAGTGCCCATTGCGGCCCTTGCCGGCGTTCCGTGAGTTCGACAAGCAGGAATTGTCATTCATCGGCACCTTCAAGCGCGGTGAACTTGCGGTCGACAAGGGGTCGACAGTCCTGGTCGAAGGCAGCCACAGCGCGCATCTCTACACTGTGCTGTCCGGCTGGGCGTTCCGCTACAAGCTTTTGCCCGACGGACGTCGGCAGATCCTCAATTTTTCCATGCCCGGCGACCTCATCGGCCTGCAGGGAAGCCTAATGGGCGAGATGCAGCATTCTGTCGAGGCGCTGTCGCAGATGCTGCTGTGCGTCTTCGAACGCGACCAGTTGCAGGAACTCTATCGCAACCATCCCGGCCTTGCCTATGATATCACCTGGATCGCGTCGCGCGAGGAGCGCATGCTGGACGAGAACCTGCTCAGCATAGGCCGCCGCACCGCGCTCGAACGAGCGGCCTATCTCGTCGCCTTCATCGCCGGTCGGGCGCGCAGCGCCGGATTGAATGGCAAGACACCGGTGCAGATTCCGATCACACAACAGCATATCGCCGATACGCTCGGCCTTTCGCTGGTCCATACCAACAAGACCATCCGCAAGCTGATGGACCGCAAGCTCGTGATGTGGCGAGATGGCGGCTGCGAAGTGATCGACTATGATGGACTGAAGAAGCTTGCCCGATGGGAGGGACTGGGCGAGGAACGCAGGCCACTCATCTAGGATGCTTAGGGGTCGCGACGACCGGAACCATGGCGCTGGACGGGCGTTGAAACCAACGCAAACCCAAGGAGTTAGAGAATGGCAACCGCCGCAGGCAAATCCGCAACGGACCAAGCAACCACCGCCGATCTCGAGGCCGATATCGAGCAGCTGAAGGTGGATATCCAAAAACTTACGGAGCAGCTCGCCAAGACCGGTCAACACGGCTATGGCGCGGCCCGTCGCGCCGCCTCGGATGGCGTCGAGCAATTGCGGGCGCAGGGCGAAGCCGCGTTCGAGAGCATGCGGGGAAATGCCGAGGACATCGAAGCGCAACTGATCGCCAAAGTGCGCGAGAAGCCGGTGACGTCGCTGGCCATCGCGGCGGGCGTCGGTTTCCTCTTCGCCCTGCTTTCCCGCCGCTAGCCGCAGATGGGGACGCTTGTCTCGCTGATCTCGGCCCTCGCCTCGGGCGAGGCCATGGCCGCCTTGCACAGGGCGCGGACGACGGCAATCCTTTATGGACTTGCCGCCGTTTTTGCTCTGTGCGGCGTCGGTTTCCTCATCGGCGCCGCCTATGTCTGGCTGGCGGCGCGCTACGGACCTCTGGCGACCAGTCTCGGCTTCGGCATCGGCTTCCTGGTGGTTGCCGGGCTCATCCTTGTCATTCAAAAGCTGACGACCAGCATGCGCAGCAGGCGGCGCGCAAGACGGCGGCAGGCCGACATGACCGCGCTGGGCGTTACCGCGGCACTTGCCCTGCTTCCGGCCATTGCCAAGAGCAAGGGCGGGCTAGGAGCCGTCATCGTGCCCGCCTTGGCGGTCGTCGCCTACGCCATCTATCGCGAGAACGCCAAGCCCACGCCACCGAAGCAGGACCCGCAGGACATGTCGTAAGCGCTTCAGGAAACGCCGGGACCTCAGGCTCGGCGGCATCTTTCCTGCGGGCGAGGGACGCCGGCGGAACTCGCGGCCAACGTCGCTGACCTGGGCAAGGCGGCGGATGTCATTCCTTGGCTCGGAACCTTCCCGATCAAGACCCGTTACCCGACCGTACGTAAAGCGCCCGCCGCCGCGCAGCATGGAGGCCAAGAGTGACCAAGATCGTACCTGAAGACAAAGCACGCCAGGGGCATTGGGGTTGGCATGCGCTCAGGATCCTCATCGCCGGGCTGCTGCTCGCCTTCATCGCGTGGGGGGCAGTCGAGATTTACGGCGAGCTGATCAAGTCGCCGACGACGCAGCAGGCCGTGCCGGAAGCGCCGCCCGCGGCACAGAAATCCGTCCAGGGCGGTTGATCCCCATCACGCCGCTCTTGCCTGCGAATTGCTTGCCGGTACGAGCACTTTCAGCGCGCCGGGGTGAATTTCGATCGTCGTTTCGCGCTCCAGCCTGATCAGTTCGCCATCCAGCACCGCGCTGAACTTTTTGGCGGGCGAATGGATCTTCAGCACAGCCCTGCCTGCCTGATGCACTTCGACATGCGCGCTGTGGCGCAGCCTGCCGCGTAGCATGTCCAGCAGGAGTTTTGCCAAGTGATGACGCCGGCGCGCGACGCTGACATAGATGCCGAGCACGCCCCCGGCCGGGTTGTCGGCATAGGGCAGATGGCCTTCGCCGAACAGATTGTTGGAGATACCGATGCCGGTGGTGCGGGTGACGATCTCGGCCTTGCCCACGCTCAGGCTGACCTTGAGGGCGGGCGGATTGTTGATCGCCGCCCATGCGGCGCGCACGGATGCCCGCATCTTTCCAAGGCGCGAGCCGAAGTCCATCTTTTCACGCAGCTGAACCATCTCGGCGTGCATGCCGACGGAGAACTGGTGCACGAAAGGCTGGCCGTTGGCGCTGGCCATATCGACTGCGATCACCTCGCCATCGGCAAAGGATTCCAGGGCGGCTTCCAGTGTCTGCGGAATGCCCAGGCCGCGCGCGAAGAGGTTCATCGTACCGGCGGGCAGGATGGCCAGGACCTTCTTCTTGTTCATGAGGAGGGACGCCGCAGTGGAAATCGTGCCGTCGCCGCCTCCGGCAAGAACGACGTCGATGTTCCGCCTGGCGATGGCCTTCTCCAGCGCCGTGGCGATGTCGCGGCCGGCGACGATACCGATATCGACCGAATGTCCCGCCGCTTCCAGCGTCTGACGCAGCTGCTCGGAAAATGCTTCCAAATCGATGGTGCGGAGCGTGCCGCCGTCCTGGTTCAGCACCGCAGCAAACCGCATGCACCACTCCGTATTGCCTTCAGGTCAGTTTAAGCCGGCAGACCCTCAGCCGCACGCCGCAACGAAGATGCGGCCGCAAAGGTTCCACCCGAGGTTCAGGATTCCAGCCAGTCGTGAATGCGTTGGTTGGAACAACACCCCGGTCACGACGTTGTGAACCTATCGACACTGCCGCTCCCGACCCGCCCCCAGAGGCTGGCCGAGAAAGCGCAATGCACAGATCAGGCACGAGGAGAGACTATGATGATCCGCACCCTTTTTGCGACCACCGCGCTGGCAACGCTGCTTGCAACCGGCGCCTTTGCGCAGACGGCTACGCCCGCTCCCGCCCAGGCCCCGGCCGCTGAAAATCCGGCTCCGGTGATGCGCTCGGACGGCGCGCTGATGACGAATATCATCGGCGAGTCTGTGTATAACGGCACCGGCGACGACGCGCAGGACATCGGCAAGGTCGATGATGTCGTCTTCGATTCCAGCGGCAATGCCAAATCCGCCATCATCGGGGTCGGCGGGTTCCTTGGCGTCGGCAAGAAGGACGTCGCTTTCGACTACGGCAAGCTGGAATGGGCCGAAAAGAACGGCGACCGCTGGCTGGTCGCCAAGTCCACGAAAGATGAACTGAACGCTCTGCCGGCATTCGACCGCAAGCCTTATGATCCGGCGCCAGCGCAGTCGGCCGACGCTACGCAACCTGCTAACAACACGACCACAACGCAGGCTCCGGCGGCCGCACCGGCCGAGCCGGTGAAGAAGGCCGAGGGCAACCTCGCCACCAACATCATGGGGGAGTCGGTCTATAACGGCACCGCGGACGACGCCCAGAAGATCGGCGACGTGAAGGACATCGTGCTTGCCAAGGACGGCAAGGCCGAGTCGCTGGTGATCGGCGTCGGTGGCTTCCTCGGCATCGGCACCAAGAATGTCACCTATGACTTTGCCAAGGCAAAATGGGCCGAGAAGAACGGCGACCGCTGGCTGGTGGCCGAGACGACGAAGGAGGAGCTGCAGGCCCAGCCAGATTTCAACCGCAAGGCCTATGATCCGGTGCCCGGCTCGACGACGGCCGCGAGCAACGCTCCTGCGGCGACCACGCCCGCGGTGGTGTCTTCGGATACGACCTCCGACAAGGGGGCCAAACCGGCAGAGCCCGCCAAGTCGACGGCCGAGAACAAACCTGCGACGCCGCCGGCCCAGAGCAAGGCCGAGAACAAGCCCGCCGATAACGGCGCGGCCGCAACCGACCAGACCAAGACCGCTTCCATCGACAAGTCGACGCTGACCGAGATGCCCATGGGCAACATCCGCGGTGACGATCTCAAGGGCACCACCGTCTATGGCGCCAACGATGCCGAGATCGGTTCGATCGGCGATGTCGTGCTGACGCCCGACAACAAACCGGACGCGGTGGTCATTGATGTCGGCGGCTTCCTCGGCATTGGCGCCAAGGAAGTGGCGATCGGTATGGACAAGCTCAAATTCATGACCGACAAGAACGGCAAGAAATATCTCTACACCAACTTCACCAAGGAACAGTTGCAGGCGCAGGCGGCCTACGACAAGAGCAGTTATGCCGCCAACCGCGACCAGCAGCGGATGATGCTGAAGTAAGGCAAAAGGCAGTAGGAAGCAGGCAAAAGAGTTGGCGGATCGCCCGGTATTCGGGATGTGTTCTACTGCCTACTGCCTACTGCCTACTGCCTACTGCCTACTGCCTACTGCCTACTGCCTACTGCCTACTGCCTACT
>NZ_VFTH01000033.1:0-38632 GCF_006439375.1 Mesorhizobium sp. B4-1-1 | reverse complement strand
CCGTTATCTACACCCGGTCGCTGCCGGCCGAATTCGCCGTTATGTGGTCGGGGGTCTTCAATTTTCTCGGCGTCTTGACTTCGAGCGGCGCGGTGGCGTTCGGCATCCTGTCGCTGCTGCCGGTCGAGCTCATCCTGCAGGTCGGCTCGTCATCCGGCTTCGCCATGGTGTTCGCCCTTCTGGTCGCCGCCATCCTGTGGAACCTCGGCACCTGGTTCCTCGGCCTGCCGGCCTCGAGTTCGCACACGATGGTCGGCTCGATCATCGGCGTCGGCCTCGCCAACCAGTTCATGGCCCCGGCCGGAAGCGCCACCAGCGGCGTCGACTGGGGCCAGGCGACCAATGTCGGCATCACCTTGCTGGTCTCGCCGATCGTCGGTTTCTTCGCCGCCGCCATCCTGCTCTACGCCATGAAGCTCCTGGTGCGCAATCCGGCGCTCTACGAAGCGCCGAAGGGCAATGCGCCGCCGCCATGGTGGATCCGCGCGCTGCTGATCTTCACTTGCACCGGCGTCAGCTTCGCGCACGGTTCCAATGACGGTCAGAAGGGCATGGGCCTGATCATGCTGATCCTGATCGGCGTCGTGCCAACCGCCTATGCGCTCAACCGCACGCCCGACATCAACTATCTCGAAGCCTACAAGTCGGCCTCCGCCGGCGTCGAGACGGCGCTGGGCAAATATGCCAAGCCCGGCGTCACCGTTGCCGATGCCAATGCCGCAAAGGCGGCCGTGCAGGAAGCCGTGCGCAGCAAGACATGGAACGATCAGACGACCGTTGCGCTGCAGACCTATATCCACAACACGACTGCCGGGCTGCAGCCCTACGCTTCCGTCGACAACGTGCCGACCGACCTGGTCAGCAACGCGCGTAACGACATCTATCTGATCGGCGAAGCGCTGAAGCTGATCGACAAGAAGAAGCTGCTGCCGATGCAGGACGCCGACCTGAAGTCGGTGACCGACTACCATAAGGCGGTCGACAACGCGACGAAGTTCATCCCGCTGTGGGTGAAGATCGCCGTGGCGCTGGCGCTCGGCCTCGGCACCATGGTCGGCTGGAAGCGCATCGTCGTCACCGTCGGCGAGAAGATCGGCAAGAGCCACCTGACCTATGGCCAGGGCGCCGCCGCCGAGCTGGTCGCGATGGTGACGATCGGCATGGCCGACCGTTTCGGCCTGCCGGTGTCGACGACGCACGTGCTGTCGTCCGGCGTCGCCGGCACGATGGCGGCCAATGGCTCCGGTCTGCAGTGGTCGACCGTGCGCAACCTCCTGCTGGCCTGGGTGCTCACGCTGCCCTGCTCGATCGCGCTGGCCTTCGTGCTGTTCGTGATCCTGCGCCACGTTTTCTGAGCGGCGGTTCTTGCCTGACCAGCAACATCGACGGCGCCGGTTCCGGCGCCGTCTTGCTTTCGAGCATGTGATTGAGTGGCGACCATGAATGAGGCATCGCATCTGACGCTGCTTGCCTGGGACGACAGCCGCCACCACGCGCCCGGCCTGATCTGGGCCTATCGCGGCGCCGCCGGCCAAGCGCCGCAGCCGATCGCGCCGAAGGACATCGAAGCAGCGCTTGCCGCGCCGGGCGGCTGGGTTTGGCTGCATGTCGATCTCATCGACCAGCGGGCGCATTCCTGGATCAGCCATGCCTGCGCTCTGCCGCAATCGGCGCATGCAATCCTCGAAGGCCATGAGGACAGCATGGCGCTGGCGCATGAAAAGGGCGTCGTGCACGGTATCGCCGCCGACCTGCATGGCGAGACCGGACGCAGGTCGACCACCATCGGCAGGCTGCATTTCGCCGTGACGGACCGGTTGCTGGTGACTGGCCGGCGCCATTCGCTGGCAGCGGTGGAAGAGGTGAACAAGGCGCTTTCGCAACAGCTCCAACCGGCGACAGCCTTCGAGCTGTTCGGCGCTATCGTGCTAGCCTTCTGCGGAAGCGCGAGCGGGCGGCTGGCGCTGGCCACGAAGCAGCTTGACGAGGTAGAGGACCGTCTCGTCACCGAGCGCCTTGCCGACGAGCGGCGCCGGATCAAGGAGGTGCGTCGCCTGGGGGTGTCGCTGCACCGGCCGATCGCGGCACAGGTCGCGCTGTTCCTGGACGAAAACCGTGCCGGCTGGGAATTGTCGGCCGGCGCGCATGAGATATTGGGCAAGCTGGCGGCTCGCCTCAAAAGGCTCGACCGCGAAGTCGTCATGGTCAACGACCGGGCAAGGCTGCTGCAGGAAGAGGTCGCGGCGGAACTCGCGGACGAATCGAACCGCAGCCTGAAGGCGCTGGCGGTGATGAGCGCGCTGCTCCTGCCGGGAACGCTGATCGTCGGCATTTTCGGCATGAATACAGAAGGACTGCCGCTCACGCACACGCATGGCGGCTTCCTGCTGGCGATGCTGCTTGCGGGTGGGGCGACCGGGTTGTTCTACTGGCTGCTGCTGCGGGCGGGCGCCGATCTCAAATTCTAAAGCGCGTCGCGTCGAAACGGATACACGCGACGCGCTTTTAAGTCGTTGCCTGATGCATGTCGTTGTCGCAAAACCGAGGTCACTTTTGCGCGACATGCATTAGGCTTCTTGGCGTGCGTGAGGACCTCGAGCCGCGACGCGGCCCGGGCGGCCATGACCGTTAGGTCGGGTCTTCGCGGTGCAGGTCGTGGATGGTGACGCCATCGGCATTGTCGGGCAGCATCAGCCACTTCTTGTGACGCAGCGTGCGCTCGGTGTCTTCCAGGCCCATCTCCCAGTGCTCACGCATCGAGGTGCCGGAAAACTCATAGTCCTTGGCGTGGCCTTCGTAGCCTTTGTGCTGGTAGATCAGGTGGACGATGTTGACCACGCCGGCATCGGAATAGTCGGCAATCAGTTCCTTCTCGCCGTCCTTGAGCTGGTCCGGCGGCACGCGCTTCAGCGCGTCGAGAAGCTTCATCTTGAGCGCATGGATGCGCTGGAAGTTGTCGGTGTTCTGGCGCGTGCGGCTGGAATACATGATGTCCTTGTGGCGCGACAGAACGTCGGCCAGGCCGCGCGGCAGCACGCCGCGGGCGCTGAACAGATCGACCTGGAACACCAGCGAGGAACGATCCTCTTCCTGGTCGAGCAGATATTGCAGCGGCGTGTTGGAAACGATGCCGCCATCCCAGTAATATTCGCCCTCGATGCGGATCGAGGGGAAGGCCGGCGGCAGCGCGCCGCTCGCCATGATGTGTTCCGGCTCGATGCGCACTTTGTCGGTGTCGAAATAGACGAAGTTGCCGGTCCTGACATTGACCGCGCCGACGCTCAAGCGCTTCTTGCCGTCGTTCAGCACGTCGAAGTCGATCAGGCTCTCCAGCGTGTCCTTGAGCTCGGCGGTGTCGTAGAAGCTGGTGGCGCCTTCCGCTCCCGTCAACTGGAACCAGGGGCTGGGATTGCGCGGCTTGAAGAAACCGGGCTGGCCCATGGTCATCGTCATCCACGACGAGGTCTGGTTGCGGATGTCGCGGTAGATGTCGCCTTCGGGCGTATAGGCCCAGATCTTGCGGCCCGAGATCGTCTGCCAGAACTGCTCCAGCCGCTGCAGGCGGCGGCTCGGCTCGTTGCCAGCGATGATCGCGGCATTGATCGCGCCGATCGAGACGCCGGAGAGCCAAGTCGGCTCACAGCCGGCGTCGGCAAGCGCCTGATAGACACCCGCCTGATAGGCGCCGAGCGCGCCGCCGCCCTGGAAGACCAGGGCGATGCGGTCATATTGCGCCGTGATTTCAGCGATGGTGGCGGCGGCCGCCTTGCTGCGGGTGCGCTCAAGCACTGATTTTCTCCAGGTGGGCCGGGCCCGCAGCCGATCGGCCGTGGTCCGCGAGGTAATCATGCACGACTTCGCCGAGGCCGAGCGTCAGGTCGGCGGTGAAGTGAACGGCAGAGACGATGTCGAGCACCGGCAGCTTGGCGACGTCGGCCATGACATGCGGGCGAAGGTCGAGCGCGGCCGGCGCCGTCCAGGCTTCCTTCAGCGTGATGTCGGTGAGGTAATAACGGACCAATTCGCAGATGCGCGGGCTGCCGTCGACATGCGGGATGATCTTGATGAGGAAATTGGGCGCGGCGAGCGAGGCGAGCACCTGGTCGTGATCGGCCTCGCGGTGCTTGTAGCCCATGGTGCCGGTGGCGCACAGAACGCTGCCATAGTGCAGCGTGCCGACCACCACTTCGCCCTCATGGACGATCTTGGGGCTGGCGAGCTTCTTCGGGAAACCCCAGAGCTCGCGGCCGCCGGCGATCGGCGCATCGTCGTCGAGATACATGGAATGCACATAGCCGCCATGCTGGCCCTTGTAGCGCACCGGGATGACCTGGCCGGTCTCGGTGTAGTCGCCGAAGCCGGTGGAGTCAGGCATGCGGATGAATTCGTATTTGACCAGCGGCTCGTCGATCTCGAGCGGCGCCGGAACGACGGCTTCCAGCGCCTCGCGCGTCGTGCGGTAGGTGATGATGATGTATTCGCGGTCGAAGAAGCGATAAGGGCCTGGCGGGAAGGACGGGTTGGTGAGCGGCATCGCATAGGCCCGCTTCACGACGTCGGCGATTTCCATGGCTGGTGCCCCAAAACAGGTTTGAAATGACCCCGCGCGAATGCGCTGGCAAGTATGTTGCACGGCAGCATGACAGTGCCGTGTCAGCGCCAAGACGACACTTCCTCCAGCCGGCAAACCCTATCGCGGAGCTGTAATAGCGCCGACATATGGGTGTGGCATTGTGATGCTGCGGCGCACAATCATGTGCCATCCCGGCTGTCCGTCTTCATACTCTTCCCTCCTGTCCTCCTGTCGCGAGATCTCCCATGGGTTCCCTGTCTTCGAAGAATGCGCTCGTCACCGGTTCGACCAGCGGCATCGGCCTTGCAATCGCCCGCGCCTTCGCCGCCGAGGGCGCCAACGTCACCATCAACGGCCTGGGCGACGCCGCGGCGATCGAGCAGGAGCGGGCGGGCATCGAAAAGGATTTCGGCGTCAAGTGCCGCTATTCGGGCGCCAACATGATGGACGGCGCCGCCGTCACCGCCATGGTCCACGAGGCCGAGGCAGCGTTCGGCAGCCTCGACATCCTGGTCAACAATGCCGGCATCCAGCATGTCGCGCCGATCGAGGAATTTCCCGACGACAAATGGGAAGCCATCATCCGCATCAACCTCTTGGCGGCCTTCTACGCCATCAAGGCGGTGGTGCCGGGCATGAAAAGCCGCAAATGGGGCCGCATCATCAACACGGCGTCGGCGCATGCGCTGGTCGCCTCGCCGTTCAAGTCGGCCTATGTCTCGGCCAAGCACGGCATTGCCGGGCTGACCAAGACGGTGGCGCTGGAAGTCGCGCAGGACGGCATCACCGTCAATGCGATCGCGCCCGGCTATGTCTGGACGCCGCTGGTCGAAAAGCAGATCCCCGACACGATGAAGGCGCGCGGCATGACCGAAGAGCAGGTCAAGCACGATGTGCTGTTGGCGGCGCAGCCGACCAAGGAATTCGTCACAGTCGAAGAGCTTGCCGCGCTGGCGCTGTTCCTGTGCTCGGACGCGGCCAGGCAGATCACCGGCACGACCCTGCCGATGGATGGCGGCTGGACGGCGCAGTAAGGGCAACGACCGTTTAAGGGAGACAGGGCGGAGCTCCCGTCTTCCCTAAAACGTGTCGCGCTGAAGCGGATTCAGGCGACGCGCTTTAAGGCTTTGTTTTCATGCATGTCGTTATCGCAAAACCGCTGCACACTTTTGCGCGACATGCATTAGCAATTTGAATTCTTGACAATCGTAGGAGAGCGTTCCAGCATCCTGGCCAAGGGGTTCCTCGCG
Source organism: Mesorhizobium sp. B4-1-1 (assembly GCF_006439375.1). Lineage (NCBI taxonomy): Bacteria > Pseudomonadati > Pseudomonadota > Alphaproteobacteria > Hyphomicrobiales > Phyllobacteriaceae > Mesorhizobium > Mesorhizobium sp. B4-1-1. The sequence goes on along the minus strand of NZ_VFTH01000033.1, from coordinate 32,809 downwards.
ACGACCCCGTGAGGCGACAGCCCAACGATCGCGTCCAAACTCTCTGTGTTCTGGAGGTGGACGCCATGCCGTCAACAACCGCAATCACCGTTCCGCAGCTTTCCCGTCTCGTCGGCTTGCCCGATGCGCCTTGCCTGGTCGATGTGCGCACCGACGAGGACTATGAAGCCGATCCGCGCCTGTTGCCGGCCTCATGCCGGCGCGATTTCAGGACTGTGTCAAGCTGGGCGTCGGAGTTTTCGGAACGCAAGGTCGTGGTCATCTGCCAGAGAGGGCAGAAACTCTCGCAAGGCGTTGCCGCGTGGCTGCGCCACGAAGGCATTCCGGCGGAGTCGCTGGAAGGCGGCTTCGAGGCCTGGGCCGCCGCGAGCGCGCCGTTGGTCGCGCCCGGCGCGATCCCGCCCCGCGACGAGAGCGGCCGCACCGTATGGGTCACCCGTTCCCGGCCGAAGGTAGACCGCATTGCCTGCCCCTGGCTGATCCGCCGCTTCGTCGATCCCGATGCGGTGTTCCTGTTCGTCGACGCGGCTGAGGTGCCTCTGGTCGCGGATCGCTTCGCCGCGGTTCCCTTCGATATCGAAGGCGTGTTCTGGAGCCATCGCGGCGATCGCTGCACATTCGACACGATGGTCGAGGAATTCGGATTGCGCGTCGATGCGCTCGACCGCCTGGCGCTGATCGTGCGCGCCGCCGATACGGCGTGCCTCGACCTCGTGCCGCAGGCGGCCGGGTTCCTCGCCGCTTCGCTTGGCCTGTCGCGCATGTTCCGTGATGATCTCGAACAGCTCGAAGCCGGCATGCTTCTCTACGACGCCTTCTTCCGCTGGTGCCGCGACGCCACCGACGAGACGCATAACTGGCCGGTTGTAGGCAAGGCACAATGAGCGCGCTTGCCAAGGACGCCGCCGTGCGACGGGCCGAAATCCCGGCCGCGCCGAACTTCCGCGAAGCGACGCGGCTCTGGGCCAGGATCGGCCTGCTCTCCTTCGGCGGGCCGGCCGGCCAGATCGCGCTGATGCACAAGGAAGTGGTCGAGGAGCGCCGCTGGATCGGGGAGGAGCGGTTCCTGCACGCGCTCAACTATTGCATGCTCCTGCCAGGCCCGGAGGCGCAGCAGCTCGCCGTCTATATCGGCTGGCTGCTACACCGGACGGCAGGCGGCCTCGTGGCCGGCATCCTGTTCGTGCTGCCCGGCGCGTTGGTGATGCTCTGCCTGAGCGGCTTCTACATGCTCTACAACGACGCGCCGGTCGTCGAGGCCCTGTTCTTCGGCATCAAGGCGGCGGTGCTCGCCGTCGTCGTAGAGGCGGTGATCCGCATCGGCAAGCGGGCGCTGAAGAACCGTGCGATGGTGGCGATCGCCGTGGCGGCCTTCCTCGCCATCTATGTCGTCCGGGTGCCGTTCCCGCTGATCGTGCTCGCAGCCGGGCTGATCGGCTGGACCGGCAACCGCTTCGCGCCGGCGCTGTTCTCCGCCTCGGCGCATGGCAAGACTGCAGCCGGCACCGAGAGCAGGGGCGCGGTCGACCTGATGTTCGAGCGGGGCGAACTCGGCCACACCATGCCGAAGCGAGGGCATGCCATCCGCACCATCGCCATCTGGCTGCCGGTCTGGCTGGGGCCGGCGGCGCTGATCGCCGTATTGGCGGGGCCGGGGAGCGTCTGGGCGCAGATCGGCGGCTTTTTCAGCCTGATGGCCGTCGTCACCTTCGGCGGCGCCTATGCCGTTCTTGCCTATGTCGCGCAGGCAGCGGTGACCTCGTTCGGCTGGCTTTCGCCCGGCCAAATGGTCGATGGGCTCGGGCTTGCCGAAACGACGCCGGGGCCATTGATCCTGGTGCTGCAATTCGTCGGCTTCGCCGCCGCCTATCGTCATGCCGGCTTTGCCAACCCGCTGCTGGCTGGATCGCTCGGATCGTTGCTGACGCTCTGGGTCACCTTCGTTCCTTGCTTCTTCTGGATATTTTTGGGCGCGCCCTACATCGAGCAGCTAAGGCAGAACAAGGCGCTGGCGGCGGCACTCGGCGCGATCACCGCGGCGGTGGTCGGCGTCATCATGAACCTGGCGCTATGGTTCGCGCTGCATGTCGTCTTTGGCAAGGTCGCAAGCGTCGGCTGGGGCGTGGAGGTGCCGGTCCTGTCCTCGCTCGACTGGCGCGCAGCGTTGCTGTCGGCGGCGGCGATGGTCGCCATGTTCAGGCTGAAACTCGGCATGCTGCCGACGCTGGCGGGATCCGCGCTGGCGGGGCTTGCGCTGCTGGCGCTGTAGGCGGGCGCCTTCCGATCACGTTAGCGTGAACGAAAAAGCCGACCGGCCGGGAATAAACCGCATGGTCCGCCGGTCTCCAGGGCATGCGCCATTTGTGCGCAACAGCGGAGACCATCATGAAGCGGCACGAAGACAAATACGCACGGGCTGAAGAGGGCGAAGGCGTCAGCCGTCGTCGTCCCCTGGAGCGTTGGAGCTGGGCGCATCTGTTCTGGGCGATACCGCCCCGCCGCAGGCCCTGATCCCGTGCCGATCGCAACCATCGAGATCCACGACCATGACGGCGAGCATCCCGTTGCAGCCAGCGATGCGCCGTCCTCTTCCGAGGCGCCCCTTGCTTCCGAGACACTTGACTCCGGTGACACCAATGCCTTCTCCTCCCTCGAAGCAGGCGCCATCGCCTGCGGTCGCGATCTTCACCCGCACGAGCAGGGACAGATCGTCGCCTCCCGCTGAGGGCGGCGGCAGACTCATGGCGGGAGCGCCCGACGGCGGAACGGTGTTGAGCGAAAAGATGCTGGCCGCGCGTTTTGCCGAAGTGGTGCTGCCGCATCTTAGCGATGCGCTGTCGCTTGCCCGCTGGCTGACCGGCAATCAAGCCGACGCCGAGGATGTGGTGCAGGAGGCCTGCCTCAAGGCGCATGCCGGCATTGCCGGGTTCGCTGGGGGAAATTCCCGCGCGTGGCTGCTTACCATCGTGCGCAACGCTTCCTACACATGGATGGCGCGCAACCGCCCGCGCAGCGTGGTCGCCGTCGGCGACCTCGCCGATCTCGACGACGTCTCGCCGCCGCCGGACAATGATGCCGACAGCCCCGAAGCGGTGCTGATCGCCAAGGCGAATTCGGCGGCGGTGGAAGCGGCGATCGCCAGGCTGCCGCAAGCCTTCCGCGAAACGGTGGTGCTGCGCGACATCAACGGTCTCAGCTACCGCGAAATCGCCACCATGCTCGGCGTGCCGCAAGGCACGGTGATGTCGCGGCTGGCGCGAGCCCGCGGCCTCTTGATGACGGAACTTGGAGGGCGCCATGAGCCCGCATGAAAATCGCCCGCGTGAGGATGGATTGCCGCAAGACCCGCAGGATATGAAGCTGATGATCCACGCCCTTGTCGATGGCGAGCTCGATGCCGCGGCTGCCCTGGCAGTCGAGCGGCGCATGGCCGCCGATCCGGAACTGGCCGCCGAACATGCGCGCCTGGTGGCGCTGCGCGGTGTGCTTGCCAATGTGCCGCGGCCCGCCGTCAGCGACGACTTTTTGGCGCGTATCGCGGCGATCGCCGAGGTGAAGGGTCCCGAGGTCGCGGAGGCCACACAGCTTGAAGATGTGAGGGTGGAGGCACAGCCCTCCGTGCCGGGCCAGGTCATCGCGATGCGGCCACGCGCGTCGCGCTGGTTCAACTCCTTCGACTGGCGCCAGATGGCGGCTTCGATCGTGCTCACGGCGTTTCTCGCCAGCGGCGCGACGCAGTGGCTGGCGACGGCGGACAATGGGGCCGAGAGCTTTGCGGTTGCCGTCGCCAACGGCCATCGCCGCAGCCTGCTCGCGGCGACGCCGGTCGACATCGTCTCGTCCGACCGGCATACGGTGAAGCCATGGCTCGACGGGCGCATCGGAGTGTCGCCGGCGGCGCCCGACATGGCCAAGGACGGCTACGCGCTGCTTGGCGGCCGCGTCGAGGTGATTGGTGACAGGCCGATGCCGGCACTGGTCTACCGCCATCACGAGCACCTGATCACGCTGGTGGCCGCACCCCGGCAGAACGATGCCAAATCGGTGCCGGTGGCGGACGATATCTCGGCGGGCGGCTTCCTTCTGGTCCATTGGACCGACGACGCCTTTTCCTACTGGGCGATCTCGGACGCCGAGCGCCCGGCGCTCGACGATTTCGCCGCCCGCTTCCGGGCTGCCATCATCGCCAATCCGGCGGCCGGCAGCCCGGGTTAGGGAAACGAAACTTCTCTATCGCCGCTATTTTGAGGCCGATAACCCGTTTGGCGGGAAGTCAGGTGCCTGTCCGTCCGAGATAATCGCGCCAAAGCACTTGCCCCGTTGCCCGGGGGCGCAGGTAGATAAGTCAAGATCACCTTCGGTATGTTATACACGCCGCGTTCTCGGGGCGGATACGAGTCGATGGATCAGGAAAGACTTCTAGCCGCGGTCCTCTTGGCCGATGTCGTAGGCAGCACGACACTTTATGAGCGCATCGGCGACGATGCCGCCCTGCGGCAGGTCTCGGATTGCCTCGACGCGATACGCGAGATCGTCGCCCAGCACGGCGGTGACTTCATTTACTCGAAGGGCGATGACGTGCTCAGCCTGTTCGAGAGACCGGAGGCGGCGCTGAGGGCCGTCTGCCAGATTGGCGGCCAACTGACGAAAGAGCCTTTGATCGCCCGGATCGGACTGCATTTCGGGGCGGTCATTCGTGCGCGGGGCGCGGTGTTCGGCGACGTTGTCAATGTGACCGCAAGATTGTCCACCACGGCCAACCCCGGGGAGGTCCTGATCAGCCAGAGCTTCTTCGAAGCCCTTTCCGCGGGCAGCCGCAGTACCTTGCGGCTCCTCGACAAAATGGCATTCAAGGGAAAGCAAGAACTCTTCAATGTCTATACGCTGAGGAGCGACGATGGGGCCGTCAGCACGCACGTCGCCAATCGAGGCACCTTTGTCGATAGGCGCTCCGCTCCGCCGCCGCAGATCAATCTGGTCATCCGCTATGAAGATCAGGTGCGATCCTGCCGAAACAACGAATTGGTGACGATCGGCCGATCTCCGGAATGCAATATCGTCATCCCGCGGCCCTGGGTCTCAAGGCACCACGCGACCTTCACCATTTCGAATGGCAAGGTCCGGCTTGTCGAGCGCAGCTCGTCGGGCACATTTGTGTCGATGGGGCCCGGCAATGAAGTATTCGTACGCCGCGAAGATATTCTCCTCTTCGGCTCCGGCGTCATCTCGCCTGGGCGCAGGTCGGCCCTCGGCGACGCCCAGATCCTTCGCTACGAAATTATCTCAGGCTGACCGGCTGGGTTCGTTAGAGCGTGGCTGACTTCAAGCGGCCGCGCCGCTGTCCGGCCGCTGCTGGTGGCTTGGTCCAGTGTTTGTTGTGCGCCCGATATCCCGGCAGGTGTAGCCGCCGTCGATGGGCAGCGAGACGCCGGTGATCATGAACGTCACTCCACCATGAACCGCGAGCTGAAGGGCAGGCCCGCCGCTCCCACCGCCTTGGGCGAACGCTCGATGTTGCCGGCTATGGCGCTTATACCAGGCATACCCTGTTCCAGCTCCCGGCAGATCGCCTTGCAGACCGCCTGCGGCGCATAAGAGGACAGGACGATCGAAGCCACGGGAACGAACGGCTTCAGCGCCGCTATCGACGACTTCATCTGCTCCAGCAGCTCGCGTTGCCACGCGATCTCGGCATCGCCGAACGAAGGCCAGTCCGCGCGCCGCTCCCACAGCTCGGAGGGCGAATTGCCATTTTTCCGGATCTCCTGCTCCAGGCGCAGGATGCCGACGTCGAAACTCACCGCGGCAGTGGTGTTGTAGATCTGGTGATTGAGGACCAGGCGGCTGTGCAGGCGCGCGCCGAGATAGAAGAAAAGGTAGTCGGAAAGATGCTTTGCCACGCCGAACATGCTTTCGCCACCGGCAGCGGCGGTGATGTCGTTCTGGACGTAGACTGGATAACCGATCTCCTTCTCTAGCTCATCCTGCAGGGCGTCGAACCGCTCGCGGGTTGCTTTGGGCGTCAGCTCAAGCTCCGCCTCATCTCCGGGCAATGCGAGGCCGATGCCGGCAATACGGGTATGGAGGTGCTGGGGCAGGCTGGCGACGGCCTTGGCGACGGTGCGCATGAATTGAGGATGGTTGCTGTCCTGACTGGCCGCCGAGAGCGGCAGGACCGTTCGGAACCGGATGGAGCCGACGAAGTCCACGAGCACGACTTCCACTTGCCGGTGGCCGACGCTGATCCCCACCGAGTAGGCCCCCTCGGGGTTGAGCGAGATCGGCACCGTCGGCGGTCCGACACGGCCGCGCTGGGCCTCACCCTTGGCGATCAGCCCTTCCTGCTCGAGCGATCGGACGATGACCGACACAGTCTGCGCCGACAGGCCGGTCCGCTCACCGATCTCGAGACGGGTGATATCCTTGCTCTGAAGCAGCAACGACAGCACAAGGCGTTCGTTGTAGCTGCGCACGCTGACGGCGTTGAGGCCGCTGGCGCGGTCCGCGATGCGGAGCGGGTTCGGCGGCGCAAAGCGCATGTCAGGCATGGTGCGTCCTCTCGCGATCGGTCGTGCGGGACACCCGTATGCCGCGTTCATCTCTCATCCGGCCACCCGATTGCTTCGACTTCGCGGGCCAGCGCACGGCCAAGCGACACATGGGCCTGTCCGTTGATGTGGAACCCGTCAAGCGGATCGCAGGTGACGACCGAGCCCGCGTCGAAGAAATGCACTTCTAGCGAATCGGCGATGATCTCGAATTCGAGCGCCAGCTGCCGCGACTTCTCAGGCGCACCGGCGAAGATCGACCGCCACTCCTTGATGTCGTCCAGCATTGGCGGCGGAGACACGATCATGATTTCGGGCACGCTGCCGCCCGGGCCGGGCTTGAGTTCCTTGATGTCGTAGACAAGGCAGCCCATGGCCATGGCGACTTCAGAGGCCGGCTGGTTGAAGCGCGCCTTGAGGTCGTTGGTCCCCAGCATGATGATGACGAGATCGAGAACGGCATGGCTCTGCAGGCAAGGCCTGAGGTAGGTACGTCCGTTCTTGTGGGCACCCTCGATGGGATCGTCGCGCACTGTCGTACGGCCGCTGAGGCCTTCCTCGATGACATGCCAGCCGACGCCCAGCTCCCTGGCCATGACACCGGGCCAGCGCTCGGCCGGGCCGTAGCGGTCAAGCGGAGTGCCGCCGGGTACCTGCCCATGCGTGTTGGAGTCGCCGTAGCACAAGACCGATCGCATGCTCCTCCCCGATCCAGCCAAGGTTCTGATTTGCAGAAATTATCGGACGAGAGTCGGTCGTCCGCGTCGAGCGACCCTGCCATCTGGCGGAAAGGTAGCGCAAGCTGCAAAGATAATCCATCACTCTGAATAATTATTGACAGCTCGCCGGATCGATGGTTGAACTGAGCCTGGGAGGAATGCCCCGAACCTTTTGCGCCGACCGGCTGCCATGATCCATGGCGGCAACGCTGGACCTTTGTCTCCAGCGGCCATGCGCTTGGGTTGAGCAATGAACTGAAGCAGTGCCGGGATCGCCCCGGCAGGTGCGGCGTTTGGCCATGGCCGGACGTCGATGGGGAAGTCGTGGCCCTGGTCAGCAGGGTCCATGGAGCTTGAGAAGGAGGATGGCTCAGTGAGACGGATTATCCAATCAATCGCAGCGGCAGTGATCGCGACCACCATGTGGTGCGCTCCCGCGTTCGCCGACGAGGTATCGCTGCTCGACGGGGTTACCGCCCGTGCCGGCGACAATCCAACGGTCGAGGCCGGGAAATTCAAGAAGGATCCGCCCTGGGTCATCGGCATGAGCCATTTCGGCGTAAACGCGAACACCTGGACGGTGCAGGTCGCGCATGAGGCGGAGGCTGCCGCCGCCAAGGACAAGCGCATCAGCAAATTCATCCTGCTCGATGCCGGCTTTGACCAGAAGAAGCAGGTCGCCGACATCGAGGACCTGATCGCCCAGAAGGTCGATGCCATCATCGTCCAGCCGGTCACGTCGACCTCGGCGGACGCCAGCATCGCCAAGGCCGTGGCGGCGGGCATTCCCGTCATCGTGCATACCGGCCGTATCGAGAGCGACGCCTTCACCACCGAAATCCAGGGCGGCGCCGAACATTTCGGTAAGGTGATGGGCGACTTCCTGGTCAAGGAACTCGGCGGCAAGGGCAATATCTGGGTGCTGCGCGGGCTCGCCGGCCATCCGGAAGACACCAACCGGTACAACGGCCTGCTGCAGGCGCTGAAGGGGACCGACGTCAAGATCATCGCCGAGGAGCATGGCGACTGGCAGTACGACAAGGCCAAGAAGCTCTGCGAGACGCTCTACCTGAACAACCCTGAGGTCGACGGCATCTGGTCTTCCGGCGCCGATATGACGCGCGCCTGCGTCGACGTCTTCAAGCAGTTCGGTGCCAAGATCCCGCCGATCACCGGCGAGGGCAACAACGGCTTCTTCGGCCAGTGGATCGCCGACGGCTTCAAGTCGATCTCGGCGGAATATAGCCCGGCCCAAGGCGCGGCCGGCATCCGCGCCGCCGTGGCCCTGCTCGAAGGCAAGGAGCTGAAGAAGCACTACGACTACAATCCGCCCGGCTGGGATATCGAGAAGATCAAGAAATATTATCGCGACGATCTCTCGGCCAATGTGTGGTGGCCGTCGGAGCTGCCCGAAGACAAGCTCAAGGAGTTCTACGCCAAGAAATAAAGGTGGCGCCATGGTGGCGCGAGGCTGCGGCGACGTGGGCCCGCGCCACCGAATACTCCTGAACGCAGTGGTGCTTGTTTCGTGAAAACCCTTGTCGAAATGTCGGATATCCGGAAGGCCTTCGCCGGCACGGCGGCGCTGAAGGGCGTCTCCATCGCTCTCCAATCGGGCTCCGTCCATGCGCTGATGGGCGAGAACGGCGCCGGCAAATCGACGTTGATGAAGATCCTCGCCGGCGTCCACCAGCCGGATGGCGGCGCCATCCTGCGCGATGGGCGCCAGATCGCCTTCCACAGGCCGAAGGATGCGCTGGAAGCCGGCATCTCGACAGTGTTCCAGGAACTGTCGCTGCTGCCCAATCTGACGATCGCCGAAAACATGTTTCTCGGCCGAGAACCGACCACTGCTTTCGGCGGGATCGACCATCGCCGCATGCGGCGCGAGGCTGGCGCCGCGCTTGCCGAACTCGGCCTCACGCTCGATCCGGGCACGCTGGTCTCGAGGCTCAGCATCGCCGAACGGCAGTTCGTGGAGATCGCGCACGGCATCATGACCGATGCCAGCGTGTTCATCCTCGACGAGCCGACGGCGGCGCTCAATGCCGCCGATGTCGAAGTGTTGAACCGCCACATCCGCAGGCTGAAGGATGAGGGCAAGGCGGTGGTCTACATTTCGCACCGGATGGACGAAATCTTCGCCATCTGCGACACCGTCACGGTTCTGAAGGACGGCGAACTCGTCGGCACCAGGGCAATCGCCGAGATGACGCCGACGTCGCTGATCGCGATGATGGTCGGCCGCGAGCTGGCCGATCTCTTTCCCCAGCGTGGCGATGCCTCCGGCCCCGCCATGCTTTCAGTCGAGGGTTTCCGCATCACCGAGCGCTCCAGGCCGTTCTCGCTGGCGCTCAACCGCGGCGAGATCGTTGCGCTGGCCGGCCTGGAGGGGCAGGGCCAGCAGCGCTTCCTGCGCTCGCTGGTCGGTCAATACCGTCCTTTCGCCGGCCGTGTGACGATCAAGGGCAAGTCGCTGCCCTTGCCGGTGTCGCCTGGCGGCGGCGTGCGCCGGCTGCAGGCAATGGGCGTCGGCTTCGTACCCGAGGATCGCAAGGAAGACGGGCTCTTCCTCGGCCTTTCCGTGGCGCACAACATTGCCGCCGCACTCCATTCGAAACGGTCGGAACTGGCCCTGGCCGCCGGCTATCAGCGGCAGGTCGCCGACATGATGTCGAGCCTTGCCGTGAAGGCCAGCGGTCCGAGCGCCCCCGTCGGCACGCTGTCGGGCGGCAACCAGCAGAAGGTGCTGCTCGGCCGCTACCTCGCCGCCAACATCGACATCCTGCTCGTCGAAGAACCGACGCGCGGCGTCGACATCGGCGCAAAGTCCGAGATCTACCGGCTGCTGCGCGACTTTGCCGGCAAAGGCGGGGCGGTGTTGGTGCTGTCGCGCGAGACGGTCGAGCTGATCGGGCTCTGTGACCGCATCTGCGTCGTCCACAACGACACGATCGTCAAGGAAATGCCGGCGGCAGACGCCACGGAGCACAACATCCTCGACGCCGCGCTCAGCGCCAGCGGGCAGGCCAATGGGGCGAGAGGTGAGCGCCGATGACAGCCATCAACAGACGCCTGACGGGCGCGAGAGGATCGCGGCAAGGCATGTGGATGCTGCCCTTGCTGATCGCGCTGGCCATCACGCTTTGGCTCAGCCTCAAGACGACGCAGTTCCTCAACGGGGAGAATCTGCTCAATCTGGTGCCGCAGGCGATGCCGCTCGTCATCACGGCGGTCGGCCAGATGTTCGTCGTCCTGCTCGGCGGGCTCGACCTTTCGGTCGGATCGATGATCAGCTTCACGACGGCAGTGCTCGCCCTCGGCGGACCCAGCTGGGTGCTGATCCCGGCGGTATTCGTATTGGCCGCGCTGGTCGGTTTCAGCAACGGCTTCATCATCACCCGCTTCAATGTGCATCCGATCATCGCGACGCTGTCGATGCAATACATTCTGCTCGGGATCACGCGGGTGCTGAGACCGGTTTCGGGCGGTACGGTGCCGGACGTCGTCATCAGCGCCGTGGCCGGCTCCTTCTTCGGGATACCCATGCCGCTGGTCTGGGGGGTATTCACCCTCCTAGTCGCCTGGAAGCTGCTTTACGGTTCCCGCTTCGGGCTGCATCTTTTCGCGATCGGTGGTGGCGTCTCGTCCAGCGTGGAGGATGCGGCGCATAATTTCGGCATCGCCGACCGGCGCAACATCGTGCTTGCCTATGTGATCTGCGCCTGCTTCGCGGCGCTTGCCGGCATTTTCCTCGCCGGGCGTATCGTTTCGGGCGACCCGAACGTCGGACTGCTGTTCGAGCTCGACGCGATCACGGCCGTCGCCATCGGCGGCACCCAGCTTTCCGGCGGCATCGGCAGCCTGCACGGGACCGTCATCGGCGCCCTTGTCATGGCGCTGCTTGCCAACGGCATGAACCTGACAAATGTGTCGCCCTTCATCCAGACCACCATCAAGGGGGCGATCCTGCTTCTTGTGGTCGCTCTGCAGTCGCGCAAAAAGATGGGGTTGTAAGTGGCAGCCGCGCTCACCCATCCTTTGATGCGCCGCTTCCTGCGCGTCCCTCCTGCCTACTACGTCTTTGGCGTGCTGCTCCTGGTTCTGTGGATCGCGCGGCCGAATATGCTCAATCTCAACATCATGGGCATATTCGTGCGCCAGATCGTGCCGCTCGGCATTTTGGTGCTGGGCCAGCTTCTGGTGATGCGGGTGCGAAGCATCGACCTGTCGGGCGGCGGTGTCATCCTGCTCATCAACTACACCATCTCGTCCGGCGTCTTTCCCGACGCTTCCATGGCTTTCTTCATTGTCCTGGCGCTGGGCATCGGGCTGGCCGTCGGGTTCTTCAACGGCCTGATGGTCGGGGTGAGGCGGGTCTCGGCCGTCATCGTCACGCTCGCGGTCGGCATCGTCCTGGTCGGGATCGTGCAATATCTGTCCAGCGGCAAGCCGCCCGGCGATGTGCCTGGCATGTTCGCCGACATCTACAACACCAAGCTCGGCCCGGCGCCGACGCCGGTGATCTTCTGGGTGGTGGTTTCGGTGGCGCTGTCGCTGTTCCTGTCGCGCACGGTCTTCGGCCGTTATGTGACGTCGGTTGGCGAGAACGTGCAGGCGGCGCATTTCTCCGGCGTCCCGGTCGCGCGCACGGTCGTGCTTGCGCATACGCTGGCGGGCTTGTTCGCTGGCATTGCGGCGCTGGTCCAGACGGCCTCGATCGCCGTCGGCAGCGTCAGGGTCGGCCTCGACCTGCCGATCCTTGCGGTCGCAGCGACCATCCTTGGGGGCGTCGTCTTCGGGCGAGGGGAAGGCGGTGTCTGGGGGCCTTTCTTCGGCGTGCTGTCCTTTGCGCTGCTGTTCGTCGTGATGACGACCTTCGGCGTGGACGAGCCAGGCAAGCTGATCGCGCAGGGTCTCATCATCCTGCTCGCGGCGATCCTCTACGGCATCAGGAGCAGGTCGAACTGAGCGGCGAGTTCGGGACGGCCAATAGTCAATCGCATAGGGAAATGGATTGGAGACATGACCAAAAGATCGATCCTCTGTTTTGGAGACTCGCTGACCTGGGGCTGGATTCCGGTCGTCGAAGGATCGCCGACGCATCGCTACGCCTATCAGGACCGCTGGACGGGCGTGATGGCCTCGCATCTGGGCGACGGATATCATGTGATCGAGGAAGGGTTGAGCGCCCGCACGACCAGCCTCGACGATCCCAACGACCCGCGCCTCAACGGCAGCGCCTATCTGCCCTCGGCCATCGCCAGCCACCTGCCGCTCGACCTCGTCATCGTGATGCTAGGCACCAATGACACCAAGTCGTTCTTCCGCCGCACGCCTTATGAGATCGCCAACGGCATGGCCAAGCTCGTCGGCCAGATTCTCACCAGCGCCGGCGGTGTCGGCACACCCTATCCAGCCCCGCAGGCGCTGGTGGTCGCGCCGCCGCCGCTGACCCCGATGCCGCATCCCTTTTTCCAGGGCATGTTCGCCGGCGGCCATGAGAAGACGGCGGCGCTGGCGGCCGAATATCGCGCCATGGCCGATTTCACGAAGGTCGATTTCCTCAATGCCGGGGATTTCATCGCCACCGACGGCTGCGACGGCATCCACTTCACCGCTGAGAACAACCGCGGCCTCGGCAAGGCGATAGCGGACAAGGTTCAGGAGATCTTCGCGCGCCAGGCCGATCGCAGGGTTGCCTGAAGGTTCAGGTGTGACGGCGCATCGGCCCCTCCAGACCGATGCGTCGATTGCGGGACCGGCGCGGCACCGCCGGCCCGCAATTTGTGTAGGCCAGTCACGGGTCTCGTCCCGGCCATGGAAAAAATGTTCGGGATGGCGGCCTCGAAAGGCGGATCGTTCCTTCCAACGATCATCCGTCTGACGATGCGACTGCTTCAGATCTCAGTGACGAATTTGGTTCGCAGATAAGCGTCCAATCCCTCTATTCCGGACTCCGATCCGTAACCGGATTCGTTCACGCCGCCGAAAGGGGTCTCCGGTGTGGACACCATCATATGGTTGACGCCGACCAAGCCGGCTTCGAGCGCGAGCTCGCTCTTCTGCGCGAGCGCCATGTCGCGTGTGAACACGAATGAGGCCAATCCATAAGGCAAGGCGTTTGCTCGCTCGATCACTTCGTCGAAGGTCGAGAAGGTGGTTGCGGGAGCGATCGGCCCAAACGGCTCTTCCGACATGATCCGGGCGGTATCCGGAACATCCCGCAGCAGGGTCGGTCCGTAAAAATATCCCTTGTTGCCGTGACGTTGCCCGCCGGTGACGACCTTCGCGCCGAGGGACTGTGCGTCCGAGACGAAGGCGTCCATCGCTTCGAGGCGGCGTGGCGCGATCATCGGCCCCATTTGAACGCCGTCTTCCAGGCCGTCGCCGATCTTCAGGCGATCGGCGCGCTCGGCGAATCCCGACAGGAAGGGTTCGTAGACGGATTCATGAATGTAGAAACGCGTCGGCGACGTGCAGACCTGCCCGGCATTGCGGAACTTGAACGTCACCAACGTATCGAGCGCCTTCTCGATGTCGGCGTCCTTGTGGACGATCACCGGCGCGTGGCCGCCGAGTTCCATCGTACAGCGCTTGAGCGTGTCCGCCGCCTGCTTCTGCAGAAGCTTTCCGACGGCCGTCGAGCCGGTCAACGACACCTTCTTGATGATCGGCGATGCCAGCAGATAGCTGGACACTTCCGACGGAACACCGAATACGATGTTCAGCACGCCCGCCGGCAGCCCGGCTTCCTGGAAGCAGCGGGCCATTGCGACGGCGGTTCCAGGCGTCTCTTCGGCCGGCTTCAGGATGATCGAGCACCCGGCGCCCAGCGCGCCGGCGATCTTGCGGATCGTGTTGCTGGCGGGGAAGTTCCAGGCGGCGAAGGCGGCAACCGGCCCGACCGGTTCCTTCAGCACCATCTGCCGGACACCCGGCAGCCTGGCCGGCACGATCCGGCCATAGGCGCGCTTGCCTTCCTCGGCGTACCATCGCGTGGCGTCCGCGGCGAATTGGACTTCGCCGGTGGCTTCGGCCAGCGACTTGCCGTTCTCCATGGTGAGGATCCGGGCAATCTCGGCCTTGCGCCGTTCGATCAGATCGGCGGCCCCGGACATGATCGCCCAACGCTGCTGCGCCGTCATCGCCTTCCATAGCTTGAAGCCCTGCGCGACCGCCGCCAGCGCCTCGTCCAGGTCGGCAACGCTGGCGTGCGGAACCTCGGCCAGGACTTCCTCATTGGCCGGATTGATCAATGGTTCCGATCTTCCCTCGGAACCTTTGCGCCACACGCCTGCAATCAGCAGCTCAACCTTCTCCGAATACATCGTCCGTTCTTCCTCTTGGATTCTGATCGCCCTGAACCAGGCGACGCTGAATGCGCGCGTCCTGGACGGCGCCCGCAGCCATTCCTGCAAAGAGCACTTGACTTGTATGCTGTATACAATATGCTGTCGACATGATTTTGCAACGATTTCCAAAACTGGCCGCCGCCATCCCCGAAAGCCTTGCCGAAATGCTGGAGGAGGAAATCATTCTGGGGCGCCTCAAATCCGAGGAGCGGCTGACCGAAGAGGTTGTCGCTGAGCGCTACGGCGTCAGCCGATCGCCCGTACGTGAGGCGCTCCGGTTGCTGGAGCGCGACGGGCTGGTCATTCGGGAAGCGCGGCGCGGGATCTGGGTCGCGCCTATGTCGCAGCGCGATTTCGACGAAGTCTATACGTGTCGGATCGCGCTGGAGGGACTTGTCGCTCGCCAGGCCGCCGAATCTCCGGATGCGGCACGGAAGAAGGAGTTCCGCGGCCTTTTGGTCGAGCTGCAGGAAGCGCAGGCGCGCAACGATGCCCGGCAGTTCTTCACCGTCGATGTTCGCGGCTCGGCCCTGGTCTACGATCTGGCCGCGAACCGCACATTGACCCGCCTGCTGCAAGGGCTCGAGAAGCAGGCGCTGCGCTACCGCTTCCACGCCTACGAGCAGGACCCGAAGATCGTCAAGCTGTCGCTGGATGACACCGCGCGGATCTACGACGCGATCACGGCCGGCGACGGCGATTCAGCCCAGGCGATGACGGAGAAGCTCATCCGCGAGATTTGGCACAGCATGCGCGAAAAGGTGCGCGACTATTTCGGTCAGTGATTGTTATGTTGGCGTTCAATTCTTCCTTTGCTGTCGTCGACAGCCATACCGCCGGGCATCCGACGCGTGTGATCTTCAGCGGAATCCCCCGGCTCGACGGTGGAACGGCGCGGGAACGCCGCGACGATTTCCGCAGCCGCTTCGATCATCTGCGCGCCGCCCTTCTGCATGAGCCGCGTGGCCACGCCGCAATGGTCGGGCTGGTTCCCGTGCCTTCCGAGGTGGCGGACTACGGCGCCTTCTTCATCTCGTCCTACGTCTATCTCGATATGTGCGGTCACGGTACGATCGGCTTTGCCAAGACGCTCGCCTTCACGGGGCAGATCAGCCGATCGACGGGAGACAGCTTCACGCTCGAAACCCCGGCGGGCGTCGTCACCGTCGGACTGGTCTGGGGCGAGAGCGGCGCGCTGGAATCGGTGCGCCTGAAGAATGTGCCGAGCTATGTGGGTCTGGAAGGACTGGAGGTCGACGTAGCCGGTATCGGCAGGGTCCGGACGGATATCGTCTATGGCGGCATGTGGTATGCCCTCGTCGACGCCACGCAACTGGGGTTGGAACTCGCCTCGGACCATGCGTCGCAGCTGATGCTCAAAGGCTCCGCCATCAAGACCGCGATCAAGGAAGCGGTCGCCGGGATGCCGCTTTTCGCCGGCGCGACGGCGCCGAGCGTGCTCTTCTACGCAGCCGATGCGCCCGACAGCGCGACGCATTTTCTGGTGCTCGAGGTCAACAAATACGACCGGTCGCCCTGCGGCACCGGTACCTCGGCGCGGATGGCTCATCTCCTGCACAAGGGTGTGCTGCGACCCGACCAGGTCTATCGCGCCCGCAACATATTCGGCATCCCGTTCGAAGCTCGCCTTGCCGAGAAGGTGGCAATTGGGGAGCGAGAGGCCGCAATCGTCGAGATCGAAGGCGGCGCCTTCATCACCTCGGCGCAGACAATCTTCTTCGAAGCGGACGATCCGCTCTCGAAGGGATTCCTCAGTCGTTAACAACCCAACCACAAGAAAAGGGGAACGCTATGATATCGTTCAACTTCAGCAAGCTGTTCGCGGCGGCCACCGTCGCTCTGTCCCTTCTGGCGGCGCCCGTGGCGGCCGTCGCGGACGACAACCCGTCGGCCGTGCTCGACCAGATCCGCGCCTCCGGCGTTCTCAAGGCGCCCGTCATGGTCGGCGAGGAGCCTGGCTACATCAAGGATCCGGCAACGGGGCAATGGAGCGGCTTCTATGTGGAGTTCCTCACCGAAATCGCCACCGAGCTCGGCGTCAAGCTCGAGCCGGTCGAGACGACCTGGGGTAATCTCGCCGCCGATTTCCAGTCGAACAAGATCGATATCGCCATCGGCGTCAATCCGAACCCTAAGCGCGGCCTCGTGGTCGATTATCTGTGGGAGCCGCTGTTCACCGACGCCTGGGCCGTGCTCACGCCGGCCGGCAAGCCGGTGAAGACCTGGGCCGAGCTCAACGATCCGTCCAAGACGGTGGTCGTCCAGAAGGGATCGACGATGCAGATCGTCGCCGAGGCGCTGCTGCCCAAGGCGAAGATCACGCCCGTGGAAGATCGCGGCCTGGCGCTGATGGAATTGCAGTCGGGCCGCACCGACGGCGTCCTGCTGTCGATCTTCGATGCGCTGCAGGTCTCGGAAAAGAAGATCGGCGAGGTCTCCTTGCCTGAGCCCATCCTGCGCAATCCCGCAACGCTGGCGGTCGCCCGCAAGCCTGGCAATGCCGGCTACATCAACTTCCTGACCAACTGGATCGAGCAGCAGCGCTCGCTCGGCCAGGCGCAGGGCAAGCTGGCGCGCGCCTGGGAGGCACGCGGCATCGACCTGTCCATTCTGCCGAAGGGTTTCAGCTTCTAATCGCTGCCCCGCACCTGGCTTGACCGCTTTCCGAAGCGGTCAAGCTTTTCTCGGCGCGTTCAGTTCCG
This sequence comes from Mesorhizobium sp. B4-1-1, assembly GCF_006439375.1. Lineage (NCBI taxonomy): Bacteria > Pseudomonadati > Pseudomonadota > Alphaproteobacteria > Hyphomicrobiales > Phyllobacteriaceae > Mesorhizobium > Mesorhizobium sp. B4-1-1. The sequence continues at coordinate 15,464 of NZ_VFTH01000033.1, read as the reverse complement.
CCGACGAGACGAGCACGGATCATGTTTGATTTCACCGTACTGACCAACAACTGGCCGTTGCTGTGGGACGGCCTGCTGATGACGCTGTACTTCACCGTCATCACCATCCTGGCGGGCCTAGCCATCGGGCTGATCGTCGGCCTCATCCAGCTCAGCACCTTCCGGCCGCTCGTGCTGCTCGGCCAGCTCTATGTCGAATTCTTCCGCAACATCCCGCTGCTGGTGACCTTGCTCTGGGTCTATTACGCCTTCCCGATCTTCGCCGGGGTCAACGTGACGAAGTTCTGGGCCGGTTTCATCGGCCTCAGCTGCTATGTCGGCTCCTTCTATGCGGAAATCCTGCGCGCCGGTGTCCAGTCGATCGACCAGGGGCAGACAGACGCGGCGACCGCCATCGGCATGTCTTACAGCCAGCGCATGCGCCGCATAATCCTTCCGCAGGCCTTTCGCAGGATGATCCCGCCGCTCGCCGGCCAGTCGATCATCCAGATGAAGAACACAACCCTGCTTTCGATGATCACGGTGCCCGACCTGCTCTATCAGGCCAGCTACATCTCCTCCTTCACCTATCGGCCGATGGAGGTCTACACGGCCGTCGGCGCGATCTTCCTCATCATCCTGGTGCCGCTGACCTACCTGGCGCGCAAACTGGAAAAGAGCGGGATGATGTCAAAATGACCAGCAATCCAACATCAGCGCGGCCCGGCGGCGCAAACGCCAGGCAGGTCCTGCAACTGAAAAGCATCTGCCTGGATTTCGCCGCCAAGCGAGTCCTGCACGGTGTCGACCTGAAAGTGGCCGAAGGCGAGGTGGTCGTCCTGATCGGCGCGAGCGGATCGGGCAAGACCTCGCTTCTGCGCTGCATCAATCTGCTCAACAGCCCCACCAGCGGCCGCATCGTCATCGACGGGGAGACGATCTTCGACCGCCCGGCTGGCGGCAACGGCCGCGAGATCGCCAAGCAGGAGGTCAATCGAATCCGCGCCAAGACCGGCATGGTCTTCCAGCAATTCAACCTGTTCCCGCACATGACGGCGCTTCAGAACGTCATGGAAGGTCCGGTCACGGTCAAGAAGGAGCCCGCCGGCGCGGCGCGCGACAAGGCCATGCAGCTGCTCAAGACCATGGGACTGGAGGAGCACGCCGACAAACTTCCGCGTCAGCTCTCCGGCGGCCAGCAGCAGCGCGTGGCGATCGCCCGGGCCATGGCCATGCAGCCGAAGGTCATGCTTTTCGACGAGCCGACGTCAGCGCTCGATCCGGAGCTGGTCGGCGAGGTCATGAAAGCCATGGTCGAGTTGGCCAAAAGCGGCATGACGATGGTGATCGTGACGCACGAGCTGGGTTTCGCCTTCGAGATCGCCGACCGGATCGTCTTTCTCGACCAGGGCCTGATCGCGGAGGAAGGTCCGCCGCACAAGATATTGCTCCATCCGACGCATGAGCGGCTGAAGAGCTTCGTCGGCCGCTTCCATGAATCGGCGGACATGCTGCGCCCGTTTCTGGAAGCCATGCACGCCGACCGGGCCTGAGCGGCTTGGTGGCATTGCCGTGCGGGAAGCCCCCAACAGTCGAGAGGCGCCAATACGTCTCCGAAAAAGGAAAAGAACATGCTGAGTTTTGATCCGCAAATCGTTGACGTCCCCAGAGGCCATCACGTCGGCGGCCGATATCTCGATCTTCCGGGCGGCGAGATCGAGGTGCTTCGTCCGTCCGACCAGCAGGTGATGGGCGTCGTCAAGGACGGTGGCGAGGCCGCCGTCGACCTTGCGATCAAGGCCGCGAAGGAGGCGCTCAGAGCGAGCAAGTGGGCGAAAATAGCGCCTCGCGATCGTGCCAGGGTCCTGTTTCGCTTTGCCCAGCTGATCGAGGAGAACAACCTCTATCTCGGCCGGCTCGAGGCCATGGGGTCGAGCCGCCTGATTTCGGGCACGGTCACCGGCGACGCCATCCGCACGGCCGGCGTCGTGCGCTATTTCGCGGAATTCTGCGACAAGCTGGAAGGCATCGTCACCGCCACCGAAGACGGCACGCTGAGCTACGTCAAGCGCGAGCCCTACGGTATCGTCGGCGCGATCGTGCCGTGGAACTTTCCGATGATCACGGCTGCCTGGAAATTCGCGCCGGCGCTCGCGGCGGGCAATGCGGTCGTCATGAAGGCGTCCGAGCTCACGCCGCACAGCCTTCTTGCGCTTGCCGAGCTTGCGGCGCAGGCGGGGCTGCCGGCGGGCCTGCTCAACGTCATCAACGGATACGGGCATACGACGGGTGCGGCGATCGTGCGCCATCCCGATGTGATGATGGTTTCCTTCACCGGGTCGACGAGCACGGGGGCGGCGATCATGTCGCTGGCGGCGCAGTCCGGCATCAAGCCGGTGACGCTGGAGCTCGGCGGCAAGAGCCCGCAGCTGGTGCTCGCCGATGCCGGCGATCTCGATGTGGTGGCAAGCCGCGTCTCGGCAGCCTTCATGGCCAATGCAGGCCAGGTCTGCACGGCAGGTTCGCGCATCCTGGTCGAGAAGAAGATAGCCGACGAACTGGTCGCGCGCATCGTCGCCAAGACCCGGGAGATCAAGGCGGGTCCGACCTGGGACGAGAGCACGACCTTTGCCCCCATCATCAGCCGCAAGCAGCTCGATCGGATCGACGGCATGGTCCGGCGGACCGTCAGCGAGGGTGGCTCCATGATCACCGGCGGCGCGCCGATGGAATCGCGCAACGAGGGCAATTTCTACGCTCCGACGCTCCTGGAAAACGTCGACCGGGACAATGTCGGCTTCCGCGAGGAGTTCTTCGGCCCCGTGGCCACGGTCAACCCCTTCACCGAGCTGGAAGAGGGCATAGCGCTTGCCGCCCATCCGACCTACGGGCTTTCCGCGAGCGTTCACACCTGCGATATCAAGAAGGCGCTGAAGGCGGCCGACGGCATCGAGGCCGGGATGGTCTGGGTGAACCAGCACGGCCGCAGCCCCGAATTCACCTATTCCGCCGGCGGCTACAAGGGATCCGGATTCGGCAAGGACATGGGTCGGGCTGGCTTCGAGGAATTCACCAGACAAAAAGCCGTCTGGGTCAACTACGCCTGAAACGAGCCACGTCATGCATTTCGATTACATCATCGTCGGAGGCGGCTCCGCGGGAGCCGTGCTCGCCAGCCGGCTTTCGGAAGACGAAACCAAACAGGTTGCGCTGTTCGAAGCGGGCCCGGACACGCCGCCGGACGAGGTTCCCGACATCATCGCCGACAGCTATCCCGGGCTGTCCTACTTCGACCCGAAATATCACTGGACCGAGCTCAGGGTCTACAACCGCTCGCCGAAGCTGAATTCGCAACCGGCCAAGACCGCCAAGCTCGAGCAGGCCAAGGTCATGGGCGGCGGCTCCAGCATCAACGGCCAATTCGCCGTGCGGGGTCTTCCGCATGATTATGACGAATGGGAGGAGCTGGGCCTGAAGGGCTGGGGGTGGGAAGGAATGCTTCCCTACCTGAAGAAGCTCGAGCGCGATCTCGACTTCGACGGCGAGCTTCACAACAGGGCCGGCAACATTCCCATCCGCCGCGTGTTCCCGCCGGAATGGGCAGGCTTCACGAAATCGGTCCTGAAGGCGACCGAAGCGGACCACCCCTATCGGCCCGACTACAATGGAAGTTTCGAGGACGGCTCCTTCCCCTTGCCGCTCTCCAACGAGAACGACCGGCGGGTCTCCACGGCGATCGGCTACCTCCACAGCCGGGCGCGCGCCAGGAAGAACCTGCATATCTTCGCCAATGCCTTCGTCGAAGGGCTGGCCAGCGAAGGAACGCGCATCGTCGGCGCGACCGTCACGATTGGCGGCGAGACCAAGACGTATCGCGCCCGCGAAGTGATCGTCGCCGCCGGCGCGCTTCATTCGCCCGCGATCCTGATGCGCGCCGGCATCGGCCCTGCCGCTCAGCTGACGCGGCTTGGCATCGAAGTCGTCGCGGACCTGCCAGGCGTTGGCGAAAACCTGACCGATCATCCTCATATCGCGGTCGGCGCCCATTTCAAGAAATCGGCCCGGCTGCGGTCCGGCCAACGCAGGCACATCTTCCTCGGCGTGCGCTACTCGTCCAACCTAGCCGGCTGCCATTCCGGCGACATGATGCTGATGCCGGTCAACCGCGCCGGGTGGCATCCGCTGGGCAAGGCGATGGGCGCGCTCAATGTCTGCGTGAACAAGTCGTACTCGCGCGGGACGGTGACGCTGAGGTCGCCGAACCAGACCGACGAGCCGATCGTCGACCTGAACATGGCGTCTGATGGCCGTGACCTCATGCGCCTGGTGGACGGCTTCAAGCGCATCTACCGCATCATGACGACCCCGGACGTCCAGGCCCATGTCAACACCTGGTTCCTGGCCGGCTACAGCGACGAGGCGCGGGCGCTCAGCGTGCGCAAGGCCTCGAACTGGATCAAGACGGCAAGTGCCGCCTATGCCTTCGACTATCTGCCGTTCTTCCGCGAAGCATTGCTCGAGCGCAAATTCGGCACCACCGACCGCATGCATGCGATGATGCGCGACGATGAACTGATCGCCGACTGGGTGAAGCAGTCAGTCTGGTCCGGCTGGCATGTCTCGGGCACCTGCAAGATGGGCAGCGACACCGATCCGCTCGCGGTTCTCGACGGCGAATGCCGCGTGCGCGGCGTCCAGGGCCTGCGTGTCGTCGATGCCTCGATCATGCCGACAATCGTTGCCGCCAACACCAACATCACCACGATCGCGATCGCCGAGAAGGCGTCGGATCTCATCCTCAATTCCGCAGCTTGAAAGGAAGAACGACCATGCGCAGGAACAAGGTAAGGGACATCTGGGCGGCCGGCGGCGAGGTGGTGACGGGATGGCTGGGCATCCCCTCCACCATCTCGGCGGAACTGATGGCGCAGCAGGGCTGGGACGCGCTGACCGTCGATCTCCAGCATGGCGCGACCGATTACACCGACATGGTTCCCATGCTTCAGGCCATCTCCACGACCGATACGGCACCATTCGTACGCGTTCCATGGAATGACCCGGCAATCATCGGCAAGGTGCTCGACGCCGGAGCCTATGGCGTCATCTGCCCTATGGTGAACACGGCGGACGAAGCCGACGCCTTCGTCAGGGCGTGCCGCTACTTCCCCAAGGGCGGCCGTTCGGTCGGTCCGTTGCGCGCCTCGCTCTATGCCGGCCCGGACTATTTCAAGCACGCCAACGAGACAATCGTCACCATGGCGATGATCGAGAGCGAGCAGGCGGTCAGGAATCTCGAAGGTATCCTCAAGACGCCGAATCTCGACGCGATCTTCGTCGGTCCCTCGGACCTCGCCGTCACCATGGGCGAGGCGCCCGGCTTCGATCCGCGCTATCCGGCCGTCTACGAAGCCATCGAGTACATTGCCGCCAAGTGCAAGGAAGCAGGCGTCATCCCGGGCATCCATTGCGGATCGGTCGCCTATGGCGTGGACATGCGCAAGCTGGGCTACCGCTTCATGGCCTATCTGTCGGACTTCCGCATGCTGCAGCAGATCGTGTCGCGGTCGCTGCCGGCCTTCCGGACCGGCGCCGTAAGCGACCTGACTCCGTAACGGCACGGCAGGGGCAACGGGCATGCAGCGCAATCGCGACGGCACAAGCAGGAAGGTGACCGTCATCGGCGCGGGCATCGTCGGCGTGTGCAGCGCCAACTATCTGCTGAAGCAGGGCTTCGAGGTCGAAGTGATCGATCCGGCCTTGCCCGGCTCGGAAGACCAGTGCTCCTACGGCAATGCCGGCGGCATTTGTCCCGGATCCTGCTTACCGAACTCCATGCCGGGCGTGTGGAAGAACGTGCCCAAATGGTTGATGGACCCGGAAGGGCCTCTTTACGTGCGGCTGGCCTACCTGCCGCACGCCTTGCCGTGGCTTTTGCGCTTCCTGGCGGCGAGCCGCAAATCCCGCGTCGAAGAAATCTCGGCGGCGATGCGGGCGCTGCACCGCTACACGTTCGAATGCTATGAGCCGTTGATGAAGGAGGCAGGCTGCGAAGAGCTCCTTCAGAAACGCGGCCAGCTCTTCGTGTACGAAAGCGCGGATGGCCCCGGCAAAAGCAACTACGGCCTCGATTTGCGCCGCGCCCATGGCGTGCGTGTCGATATCCTCGATGCCGACGAAATCCGGCAGTTGGAGCCCGCTCTGGCATCGATCTTCAAGAGCGCCGTCTATCTGCCCGAGCAGGGGCAGTGTCCGAACCCGGGGCGGCTGGTGCGAAAACTGGCCGAAAACGCCGCGCGGCAGGGCGCTAGATTCCTGCAGGCGCGTGTCAAGGATTTCGAGCTGAACGGGCGGGAACTGACGGCGGTCGTTCTCGAAGGCGGCCAGCGCCGCCCGGTCGACCAGGCGGTCCTTGCCGCGGGCGCGTGGTCGGCGGCGCTCGCCCGCAAGCTCGGCAACCGCATTCCCTTCGAGACCGAGCGTGGCTATCACGTCATGGTCAAGGGCGCCGATACGGGGCTGCGGATCCAGACCATTTCGGCCGACCGCAAATTCGTGGCCTCCCCCATGGAGGAAGGGCTGCGCATCGCCGGAAATGTGGAGTTTTCAGGCCTGCGGTCGCCGCCGAATATGGTCCGCGCCGACACGCTCTTGAAGCAGGCCCGGCCCATGTTCAGGACGTTCAAGGAGGGCGAAGTGAAGCGATGGATGGGCCATCGGCCGGGAACGCCGGACAGCATCCCCGTCATCGACCGCGCGAAGCGCGCCCGCAACGTCGTCTACGCATTCGGCCATGGACATCAGGGGCTGATCGGCGGATCGGTCACCGGCAAGCTCGTCGCCGAACTGGCCGCCGGGTTGCCGGCAACGGTCGACCTGTCGCCATTCAGCGCCGACAGGTTCTAGCTTCCTGGGGCAAATCTCTCGCTTGCGACCCGGATATGCCGCTTCACGTCGTTCATCGGATGACGGATCGGAGTAGCTGGAGATAGCTATAGGGAAACGACGTTCATGACATCAGCCAACATTTTGATCTGCGACTTTGTCGGCCTTCGCTTCGGCGCGGACGGCAATCCCGATCACAGCGAGGTCAAGGCTTACATCGAAGCCAAGGGCGGCGTGTTCCATCGAACAGGCATCGGCAGCGCTGGCGCCCTCGATCCCGGCAGGCTGCATTTCTTCTACCTGCCGCAATTGAGCACCCGGGAAGAATTGTTGGCCGAGGCTGGGGACGGCCGTTATGACGCCGTCATCGCCGCGGCGACCTTCATTCCGGCGGAGGCCAGGTTCCACCTCGGCGGCGTGCGCATCGGGACCGGCACCGGCAATATGGGCTCGGCATCGTGGGGCGGGGGCAGCGGAGAGGGCGGCGAAGCGCCGCTTATGAATACGCCGGGCATCAACAGTCGCGCCACCGCGCAAATGGCCATGAAGGCGCTGCTGAAAGTCAGGCCGGATCTTCCCGTGGACAGGCTCAACAGCCTGGTCGCCGGCGGGCAGTTCGATACGGGAAAAGATCTGCGCCATTACCCGACCGAGAAGCTCGAAGGCAAAAGACTGGCCGTCATCGGCTATGGCAATATCGGTCGGGAATTCGCCAGGCTCGGCCAGGCCTTCGGCATGCGGGTCACCATCCATGCGCGGCACCGTCACCGCAAATGGATCGAGCTGGAAGGCTTCGACTACGCCGCAAGCATGGTGGACGCGGCGCGCGGCGCGGACGCGCTTTCGGTCCATCTCGGCCTGGGCGCTTTCGATGCCGGCCGGCAAAAATACGCCAACGCCGGACTTATCTCAGATGAGGTGCTTTCCGCTCTCAACCACGGCGCCGTGCTGATCAACTATGACCGCGGCGAGCTGGTCGATGTGCCAGCGCTGGAGCGCGCATTGGAATCGGGCCGTATTTCCCACGCGGCGATCGATGCCGACCTTTTTGCCGATGGCGCGACGCTTTCAGGACCGATGCTGCCTTATCTGAAGCTGGTCGAAGCCTATGGCCAGCGTCTGGAACTTCTTCCGCATGCCGCGGCCGACACCGACCATCCCTCCCGTGTCGCGGGCGCCAAGCAGGCGGTCGATCAGATCCGCGCCGCCATCGTCGATCATTGCGTCCACAATCTGAAAGGATCGCTGCCTTCCGGTTTTGTCGACATGGGGGCGAAAGCCCCGCCCGGTATCGGCGGCATCAATCTCCGGCATCTGGCGGCGCTGGCCGACGATCAAAACGTGGCCGCCGACCTCGCCCGATCGGGCGCTCTCGTTGCCGCCTTCTGGGAACGCATCATGGCGGCGTCCGAGCAGGAGCGACCGGCCCTGATCGCTTCCGGAGGCGAAGCGTTCGCCGAGGCCGCGAATCGTCTCTCCACACTTATGCGCACGCACCATCTTTCGGGGCCGTTCTCTTCAGGGTCGCATTGACACCCACCGTCGTATTGGGGCTGGCACGCTTGCAACTCGTTGGCGATTCATGGCGGCGGAGCGGTCCGCGCCGCGCTGCCGGTGAAAATCGATGCGTCGGATCAATGGCAGGCTGGAAGCCCGCAACCACGGAGCCCGCAGGAACTCGTCGGATCGGCCTTCAGAAAGAGTGCGGCGACCTGTTCGCCAAGCCTTTGAAAAACCTTGGTGATCCCGACAGGAATCGAACCTGTGACCTACAGATTAGGAATCTGCCGCTCTATCCTACTGAGCTACGGGACCACGCGGCCAGACACATAGCCGCTTCGGGTCGGTTCGCCAAGGGGCATGCTGACCTCCCATAGGCCGTAATGTCTCGGCGAGGCCGGGCTAAGCCGGCCAAGCGTATGGCGGCGGGGCCTTCGCCGGTGGCCGCTCAGGCGGCCAGCGCGGTCTCGGCCAGCTTCACCCAATAGCTCATGCCGTGCGGAATGACCTCGTCGTTGAAGTCGTAGGCCGGGTGATGCAGGCCCGCCGAGTCGCCATTGCCGATGAAGATGAAGGCGCCGGGACGGGCTTCCAGCATATAGGAGAAATCCTCGCCGCCCATCACCGGCTGGATGGCGCGGTGGACATGGCTGTCGCCGGCGATATCGGCGGCGACATCGCCCGCAAACACGGTCTCCTCGGCATGGTTGAAGGTGACGGGGTAGTTGGCGTCATAATCGACCGCTATGGTGGCGCCGAAGGCGGAGGCGAGCCCGGCGCAGAGCGCGCGAATGCGCTCTTCCGATTTCTTGGCCACTTCCTTCTTCAGCGTGCGCACGGTACCGGCGATCTCGGCGCTTTCGGGAATGACGTTGTAGGCGTCGCCGGCATGGAACTTCGTCACCGACACCACCACGGCCTCGACCGGATCGGTGCTGCGCGAGGCGATGGTCTGCAGCGCGCCGACCAACTGGCTGGCGATGACGATCGGATCGATCGTGCCGTGCGGCATCGCGGCATGGCCGCCGCGGCCCTTGACGGTGATGGTGAATTCGGCGGTCGCGGCCATGATCGGGCCGGGCTTGATGGCGAACTGGCCGACCGGCAGGCCCGGCATATTGTGCATGCCGAACACCTTCTCGATGCCGAAGCGTTCCATCATGCCGTCCTTGACCATTTCGTTGCCGCCGCCGCCGCCTTCCTCGGCCGGCTGGAAGATCACCGCCACGGCGCCGGCGAAATTGCGCGTCTCGGCGAGGTATTTGGCGGCTCCAAGCAGCATAGCGGTATGGCCGTCATGGCCGCAGGCATGCATCTTGCCGCGCACGGTCGAGGCCCATGGCTTGCCGGTGATCTCGTCGATCGGCAGCGCATCCATGTCGGCGCGCAGCCCGATGGTCGGGCCATCGCCCTTGCGGCCGCGGATGATGCCGACGACGCCGGTCTTGCCCAGCCCCGTCACCACCTCGTCGCAGCCGAACGCCTTCAGCTTTTCGGTGACGAAGCCGGCGGTCTGGAAGACGTCGAAATTCAGCTCCGGTGTCTGGTGCAGATGTCGTCGCCAGCCGGCGACTTCTTCCTGCATTTGCGCGGCACGGTTCAAAATCGGCATGATCGTTCCATCTCTTGGTTGATTGGCGGCAGTCGGTTCAGATCCGCTCAGCAATTGTGATTGTGTTGAACTTTGCCATTTTGGCGTCACATAGGGTAAATAGCACCACAACAATGCGGTCCGGGGTCGAGGGTCGAGCCGCATTTGTGCTGGCGATGGGTAACGAAATCTTACGGACCCAGCGGCGACTACGGCAAGAGGCGATTTCGGATTTGATCATGCGGCAAAGGCATTTCCTCAACCTGTTGCTGGCAGGCGCGCTGGCGCTTCCGGCGCTCGCCGGCGCCGCGCGTGCCAACCCGGTCGTGCTTTTCGACCTCAAAAGCGGCTCCATTCTGGAGCATCAGGACGCGTTCAAGCGCTGGTATCCGGCCTCGCTCAGCAAGCTGATGACGGCCTATGTCACCTTCCGCGCGATCCAGGCGGGCGAGGCGGCGCTCGATTCGCCGATCAAGGTGACGAAGCATTCGGCCGGCGAGCCGCCGAGCAAGATGGGCTTCAAGCCCGGCTCGGTGATGCGGCTCGACAATGCGCTGAAGATGATGCTGGTCAAGTCGGCCAACGACATCGCCATGGCCGTCGGCGAGAATATCGGCGGGTCGCAAGCCGCCTTCGCCGACCGCATGAACGCGGAGGCCGCCAGGCTCGGCATGGTCGGAACGCATTTCGTCAACCCGAACGGGCTTTATTCGCCGGAACAATACACGACCGCGCGCGACCTCGCCGTGCTGGTGACGGCGCTGCGCACCGATTTTCCGCAATACGCGCCCTGGTTCTCGATCGAAGGCCTTGCCGTCGGCAAGAAGGCCATCCCAAACTACAATCTGCTCATCGGCCGCTATCCCGGCGCGGACGGCATGAAGACCGGCTTCGTCTGCTCTTCCGGGTTCAACATGATCGGCTCGGCGACGCGCAACGGTCGCACGCTGGTCGCCGTGGTGCTTGGCGAGAAATCGGCGGTCAGCCGCGCCGAAGCGGCGGCAAAGCTGCTCGATCTGGGTTTTGAGATGCCGTCGGCCACTTCGACCACGCTTGGCGCTCTCAAGCCCTATGGCGACACGCTGTCGCCCAACGACATGCATGACGAGATCTGCGCGAAGAAACCGAAGGAGCAGCAGTCCGAGGCGGCGCCCGAGGTTGCGGCCAAGGACAAGTCGAAATCGCCCTACCAGGTGAAGCTCGACCACCCGACACTGGTCGCGGTCGGACTCGGCGGCGCGACCGGTCCGGCGCCGAAGGCATTCGTCGACCAGGTCGACCAGAACTATGCCGATGTGCCGTTGCCGATCTGGCGGCCGGACAGACCGGCGCCGGCCGGCGCCGAGCCGCTGGCGACGGCCGCCACCGGGGCGCAGGGCGACCAGCCCGTCAAAGCTGCCAACTAGCCAAGCTGATGAGCGGCTTTCCCATTCCCGTTTCGGTGCTCACCGGCTTTCTCGGCGCCGGCAAGACGACTCTGCTCAACCGGCTGCTCAAGGATCCGGAGCTTGCCGACACGGCGGTGATCATCAACGAGTTCGGCGAGGTTGCGATCGATCATCTCCTGGTCGAGCAGGCCTCGGACGGCATCATCCAGCTTTCCGACGGCTGCCTCTGCTGCACGGTGCGCGGCGACCTCGTCGACACACTCGCCGATCTCGTCGACCGGCTGCAGACCGGCCGTATCGCGAAACTGGCCCGCGTCGTCGTCGAGACGACGGGTCTGGCCGATCCGGCGCCGGTGCTGCAGTCGATCATGGCGCATCCGGCGCTGGTGCAGGCGTTCCGGCTCGACGGCGTCATCACGCTGGTCGACGCCGTCAACGGCGAGGCGACGCTCGATGCCCATGTCGAGGCGGTGAAACAGGCCGCGGTGGCCGACCGCATTGTGCTGACCAAGGCCGACCTTGCCGACGCGGCCGGGGTCGAGGCGTTGCGGGCAAGACTCAAGCAGATCAATCCGGGCGCCATCGTGCTCGATGTCGGCGAGGCCGGCGCCGCGGCGCTGTTCAATTGCGGCCTCTATGATCCTGAGACCAAGTCCGCCGACGTGCGGCGCTGGCTTGGCGAAGAGGCGGCGCAGGATCAGGATCATCACCGTGATCACGACCATCATCACCATGACGGTGTCGATGATCATGGCCGCCATCACCATGCGCATCGCCACGACACGCGGGTGCGCTCGCACTCGCTTGTCCATGACGGCCCGGTGCCGTTCTCGGCGATCGAGATGTTCCTCGACCTTCTGCGCTCGACGCATGGCGAGAAACTCCTGCGCATGAAGGGCGTCATCGAGCTCGCGGAGGATCCTGCGCGGCCGCTGGTCATTCATGGCGTGCAGAAGATCCTGCATCCGCCGGCAAGACTGCCGGCCTGGCCCGACGGCCAGCGTGGCACCAGGCTGGTGCTGATCACGCTCGACATGCCGGATGACTATATCCGGCGGCTGTTCGCCGCCTTCACGAACAAGCCGTCGATCGACACGCCGGACCGCGCGGCGCTGGAAGCCAATCCGCTGGCGATTGCCGGGCTTTAAGCTGAAGTAGGCAGGTCGGCCACGTTGCCGCGCTCGACCAGGAAACGGTGGCCGCCGGCGACCGCCGCCGTCTCGATCAACCGGTGGCCGGCATCGGCGCAGAACGCCGGGATGTCGATCACCGCCAACGGATCGGTGGTCTCGAGCCACAGCCGGGTGCCAGGTCGCATCGCGGCCAGTCGCTTGCGGGCCTTCAGCACCGGTAGCGGACAGTTCAGTCCCTTGAGATCGTAGTTAGCGGGCGGCTTTGCCTTTTGTTCATGCATGTCGCTATCCCAAAACCGCCTTGCACCTTCGGGTCAACGCCCGAGGGCATCCTTTTGGGCGACATGCATTGAAAATCTCAGCCGCCGAACATGCCGAGCAGCTTCTTCTTCAGCTTCGACACGGTGCCCTGGTCGGCGTCGGCGGCCTGCTGCGCTGGCTGGGCGGACGCGGGTTCGACGCCGGCGGTGACGACCGGCTGCTGTGCGGCCTGCTTGACGGCCTCCTTCTCGGCCAGCGCCTGCGCCTTTGCCTGTTCCTTGGCGGCCTTGGCCGCCTCGATCGCCGCGAGGCGCTGCTCTTCGGCCTTGCGCTTGGCTTCCTTTTCCGCGTCGGCTGCTGCCATCTTGCGGCCGAGCGGGGAATCGATGCGGCCCATGCGGGTCGTTTCCGTCACCGAGCCGTCGGAATTCATCGACGGCGGATCGATCGGCACGCGCTCGCCGCGGGCGCGGCGCTTCGACCAGTCGGAAACGATGCTGGCTTCCTTGACGCCGGCAATCGTCGGCTTTGGTGGCGGCGTGCTCGATTTTACGGCCGAATTGAAGGCCGCGTCGTAGCTCTTCTCGTAATTGGCGTAGGCCGTCTTCAACGAATCCGGCTGGGTCGTCGCGGGGCACGGGCCGGTCGGGTCGAAGCTCGTGCCTTCGGGCGCGACCTGATTGAAGACGTAGCGCTTCTCGCAGACGTCGACCTTCGGCGGCACCTTGGTGATCTCGAAATTGTCGTAGCCGACCTTCAGCATCTTCCAGAATTCGTAGTTCGGGTCGCTGCGGTAGCGCGCCATGTTGGCGGCGGTCATGCGGAACGGGAAAGCCTGGACCTGGAACTCGGTCTGGCCGCCCTGGAAGGCGTCGCGGCCGAAGGCATAGATCTGCTCGATCTGGGCGTCGGTCATCGAATAGCAGCCCGACGACGAACAGGCGCCATGAACCATCAGGTTCTGGCCGGTCCGGCCATTGGCGCGGTCATAGGCATTGGGGAAGCCGATGTTGAAGGACAGATGATAATTCGAGCGCGGATTCATCTGCGACGGACGCACCGTGTAGAAGCCCTCCGGCGCCTGGCGGTCGCCCTCGGTGTATTTGGGGCCGAGCTTTCCCGACCATTTGCAGATGTCGTAGCTGGCGACGAGATCGTAGCGGCCATTGGTCTTGGCCTTCCAGATCTCCAGCTTGCCTTCCTCCTTGAAGATGCGCGCCATTACCGAGGAGGTGCGCATCATGCCCTTGGCCTTCATGTCGGCGAGGATCTTGTCCGGCAGCGGCTTGTTGGCCTCCGGCGCGAAATCCTTCATCGACGAATCATTGCAGCCGGCGACGCCAATGGCGGCGATCAGGACTCCGGTGCGGGCAAGCTTGGCAAACATCGATACAGCTACGTCTCTTCTCTCGGGCCAACGGCTCTCGGCATGGCTTGACCGCAGGCTGAACACCATTGGACCGTAAGCCCGTTAACCTTGAAAATTCCTTACCGCAAGCCTTCGAGACAAATGGGCCAACCCCTCACGGCAAGTCCATTGAGCCGAATCCGGCGGCATTTTTGTGGCGAAATTGGTCGTTGCCGCCACAGTTTACCGCAAGATGCCCGATTAAAGGCTGCGGCCCATCGCCAGGTACTTCTCGCGGCGCTGCTCGCGGAAATCGGTGTTGGCGCCGGCGAAATCTTTCATCGTCCTGGCGATGAGGTCGCCGGTGGACGCAATCACCGTCTCCGGCGCGCGCTGGGCGCCGCCCATCGGCTCGGGAATGATGGCGTCGATGATCTTCATCTCGAGAAGATCCTGCGCGGTGATCTTCATGTTGGTCGCCGCGTCCTTGGAGCGCGTGGTGTCGCGCCACAGGATCGAGGCGGCACCCTCGGGCGAGATCACCGAATAGATGGCGTGTTCCAGCATGTAGACGCGGTTGGCGGTGGCGATCGCGATGGCTCCGCCGGAGCCGCCTTCGCCGATCACCACCGAGATCGACGGCACTTTCAGCGACAGGCAAGCCGAGGTCGAACGCGCGATGGCCTCGGCCTGGCCGCGCTCCTCGGCGCCGACGCCGGGATAGGCGCCGGCGGTGTCGACCAGCGTCAGCAGCGGGATCTGGAAGCGATCGGCAAGCTCCATCAGCCGCACCGCCTTGCGGTAGCCCTCGGGGCGCACCGAGCCGAAATTGTGCTTGATACGGCTTGCCGTGTCGGAGCCCTTCTCCTGGCCGATCACCGCGACGGGCTCGCCGCGGAAACGGGCAAAGCCGCCGACGATCGCCTGGTCGTCGCCGAAATTGCGGTCGCCGGCCAAAGGCGTGAAATCGGTGAACAGCGCCTTGATGTAGTCGACGCAGTGCGGGCGGTCGGGATGGCGCGCGACCTGCACCTTCTGCCAGGGCGTGAGCGCCTTGTAGAGGTCGCGCAAAGCGTCGCGAGAGCGCTTTTCCAGCCTGCTGATCTCTTCGGCGACGTCGACCGCCTCGCCGTTCTCGGCAAGCTTCTTCAGCTCGAGGATCTTGAGTTCCAGATCCTGCACCGGCTTTTCGAAGTCGAGGTAGTTGTACATGCTTGGGCGGACCGATCCGTCGGAAGGCAAATGGCTGGCGGAACCGCTGAAATGCCGGCCCCGGGCGGTGGAACGTCGCCTTCACATAGCGATATGAGGCCTAGTCGGCAAGCGGATGATGATCGTTCACCAGCCGCACCAGCCGCTCCTCCAGCACATGGGTGTAGATC
>NZ_VFTH01000032.1:0-40038 GCF_006439375.1 Mesorhizobium sp. B4-1-1 | reverse complement strand
CGCCGTTCAGGCTGGCGCTGACCTTCGCCTTCCTGTTCCTGCTGGCCTTCATCCTGTCCGGCGCGATCGTCTATCAACTGATGAGCGCCTCGCTCGCCAGGCAGCGGCCTCGGCTTGAGCCTTGTGCGGGCGGTAGCTGACCTGCATGGCGCGACCATTTCGCTCGATGACCGACATCCTGGCCTGGCGGTCGTGGTCAGCTTCCCGGCGGCGAGACCGCCAGGCGCCTGAAGCAAGGCGTTTTGCAGCTTACCAATCCGTATGATTGAGGCGACCTTACCGTAAGTTTGGCGCGGCATAGTGATGCGCATGTCGATCCATCGAAAGGCCGTATGACATGATCGCTTTTCATCAGAAAATTACCCGATTTCTGCCCGCCCTGTCGCTCGCCGCATGCCTGGCCGCCGGAGGCCCGCTCCCCGGCCTCGCGGTCGGCCCGGCAGCCGCCGCCGAAAAGGCTGTTCCCGCCGAAAAGAACCCGCCGGGCGACATCCCCGACAGCCAGGTCTTCATCGACTATGCCTCGCCGGAAGGCTTCACCATGAAGGTGCCGGAAGGATGGGCGCGGTCCGACCGCGCCGATGGCGCGAGCTTCATAGACAAGCTCGACGGTGTCGTCGTCTCGGTGGCCAAGGCGGAAACCGCGCCCACCATTGAAAGCGCCAAGGCGGACTACGTTCCGAAGCTGCAAGCCGGCGAACGGGCGGTACGGGTGACCGCGGTCAAGCAGGTCAATCTGCCCGCCGGTCCAGCGATCCGCATCGTCTATACCTCCAACTCCGAACCGAACGCCGTGACCAACAGGCAGGTTCGTCTCGAAGACGAACGCTACCTCTATTTCAAGAACGGCAAGCTCGTCACGCTGGAGCTCTATGCGCCCAAGGGTGCCGACAATGTCGATCAATGGCAACTGATGTCCAACTCATTCCAGTGGAAATGACATGCACGTGCTGGAAGCGCACGAACTCTACCGGTTCTTCCACATAGGCGACGACGAGACCGCCGCGCTGCGCGGCGTCAGCTTTCATCTGTCGGCCGGCGAGATCGTCGCTCTTGTGGGACCCTCCGGAAGTGGAAAATCAACGCTGCTGTCCTGCGTGACGGGACTGGACGAGCCGGATGGCGGCTATGTCGAGGTCGGCGGCTCACGCCTGACCCGCAGACCGGAGACCGAGCGCACGCGCATTCGCGCCGCCAGTTTCGGCATTCTCCTGCAATCCGGGAATCTGTTCGGCCATCTCACTGTGGAGCAGAACCTACGCCTGCAAATGCTGCTGGCAGGAAGATCGGACGAGAAGCGAATCGCCATGCTCCTCGAAACCGCCGATCTCCTGCATCGGGCCTGGGCTCTCCCGACCGAGCTTTCCGGCGGCGAGGTGGCGCGTGCCGGCCTTGCGGTGGCGCTCGCGGCTGATCCGCCGATCCTGGTTGCCGACGAGCCGACCGCTGAGGTCGACCGCGACACCGAGACCCGCCTGATCGCGCATTTCGAGGCGCGCCGCCGGGCCGGGCTGGCAACGCTCATCGCCACCCATAGCAAGGCGCTTGCCTTCAAGGCCGACCGCATCATCACCCTGAAGGACGGGAGGATCGACGATGAGTGACCCGATCGTTGTCGGCCGCGGAATCGGCCGCGATTTTCAGCGCGGGGTCGTGGCGCTGCGCGATGTCCACTGCAGGATTTCGGCCGGCGCACGCATTGCGCTGGTCGGCCCGTCCGGAAGCGGCAAGACGACCTTGCTGCATATTATCGGCGGACTGGACCGGCCGACGGCTGGCAGCATCGAATGGCCCGGATTTGGACCGTTCGACAAACTGAGGCCGCGCCAGATCGGATTGGTGTTCCAGTCACCGAGCCTGTTCCCCGCCCTGACCGCCGCCCAGAACGTAGCCCTGCCGCTGGTGCTGGCCGGCGAACAGGTGGCCGCCGGCGCCAATACCACGGCGCTGCTGGAGTCCTTCGGCCTCGGCGAACTTGCCGACAAATTGCCCGAGGAATTGTCCGGCGGACAGTCACAGCGCATAGCCATGGCCCGAGCACTCGTCATGCGGCCGAAGCTGGTTCTCGCCGACGAACCCACCGGTCAGCTCGACAGCGTCACGGCGCAATTCTTCTTCGATACCGTCCTGGAACAGCTGGAAGGCACTGACACGGCGCTTGTCGTGGCGACCCACGACGAGGCGGTAGCCGCCCGGATGGCAACCAGATGGACGATGGATCATGGCCGGCTTGTCTCCGAATGGCCAAGACACGAGGCGGCATGATGGTGGCGTGGGTCTGGATACGCGGCATTCTGGCAAGGCGTTTTCTGCGCGTCGCGGGCGCCACTGCGGGTGTTGCGTTGACCGTCGCCCTGCTCGCGGCGATGACGCTTTTCCTGGTGCAGGCAAGCGCTTCGATGACCTCCCGCGCCATCGGCGCGGTGCCGATCGATTGGCAGGTGCAGGTGATTTCCGGCGCCGATCCGGAATCCATCCGCAAGGCGATAGCAGACGCTACGCCGGTCAAGGCCGTCCATGGCGTAAGCTATGCCGACGTGGCGGGCTTCGAAGCCTCCACCGGCGGCACGACGCAAACCACCGGACCAGGCCAGGTTGTTGCCTTCGACAACGGCTATTTCGCCGATTTTCCAGCCGAAATCCGCTTGCTGTCAGGCAGCAGGGATGGCGTCCTGGTCGCGCAGCAGACGGCGGCCAACCTGCATGTCCAACCAGGCGATACCGTTTCGATCAAACCGACAGGTCTGCCGCCGGCGACGGTCAGGATCGCGGGCGTGGTCGATCTTCCCGACGCGGATTCGCTCTTCCAGGCCGTCGGTCTGCCGGCCCAGGCCGCGCCGCAAGCGCCTCCCGACAATGTCCTGGTGCTGCCGCGGCAAGACTGGCAACGGCTGTTCGAACCGCAGATGAAGCTGCGCTCCGACACCATCCGGCTGCAATGGCATGCGCGGCTCGCCCATGACGTGCTGCCGGCCGACCCCGTCCCGGCCTACACTTTCGTCACCGGCGCGCAACGGAACCTCGAGGCAAGAACCGTTGGCCAGGCTCTCGTTGCCGACAATCTCGGTTCGCGCCTCGGAGCGGTCCGCGAGGACTCGCTCTACGCCTCGGTTCTGTCCCTCTTCCTGGGGTTGCCCGGCATCGCGCTGGCCATGGCGCTTACCTTCGCGGTGATCTCCTCCGGCGCAGTGCGGCGGCGGATGGAACAGGCCCTGCTGCGCGTGCGCGGCGCCGCCATGCAAGCGATCCTGTTCCTCTCGGCTGTCGAGGCGGCGCTGGTAGCCGTCGCCGGAACCGCCCTTGGCCTTGCCGGGGCATGGCTCTTTGGACCTGCCGGCTCGCCAGGTCCGCAGCCGATTTCGGCGGTGAGCGATCGGCCGTTGCTTTTCGTGGCGCTGGTCGGGGTGGCGCTGGGCTTTGCAGCCTTGCTGTTTCCGGCCTGGCGCGATGCGCGCCTGACCACCGTCGCGGCGGCGCGGCACACCGTCGGGCGCGGCGCCGCGCCGCTCTGGCAGCGGCTGTGGCTGGACGTGCTGCTGCTCGGCTGCTCAGGGTTCCTTTTTTGGCAGTCGGCCAGCACCGGATATCAGATCGTGCTGGCGCCCGAAGGCATCGCCGCGACCTCGGTCGACTACAAGGCTTTCATCGCGCCCGCTCTGTTGTGGCTAGGCATGGCGCTGTTGACGATCAGGCTGTCGGGCATGGTGATCGCACGCAACGGCAGGCTGTTGCGGGCGATCGTGGCCCCGGTGTCGGGGCCGCTGGCGCCGGTGGTTTCGGCCGCCTTGTCGAGGCAGCCGGGGCGGCTCACGGTCGGCATCGCCATGACGGCGCTGGCCATCTCCTTCGCCACGTCGACGGCAATCTTCAACACGACCTACAATGCCCAGGCCCGCATCGACGCCGAACTGACCAACGGTTCCGACGTCACCGTGTTCGGTACATCCGACAAGCCGGCCGGAGCACATATCGCGGCGCTGACCGCACTGACCGCTGCGGCCGCCGTGGAGCCCATGCAGCATCGTTTCGCCTATGTGGGCGCCGATCTGCAGGACCTCTACGGCATCGACCCCGCAAATATCGGGCGCGCCACCAACCTCTCCGACGCCTATTTCAGCGGCGCCGGCGCCGCCGCCACTCTCGACCGGCTCGCCGCCACGCCCGACGGCGTGCTGGTGTCGGAAGAAACTGTGAACGATTTCCAGCTTCAGCAAGGCGATACGATCAATCTGCGGCTGATCGATGCGAGAGACCATCAGTACCATCCGGTCGCATTCAAGTTCATCGGTGTCGCGCGTGAATTCCCAACGGCGCCGAAGGATTCCTTCCTCGTCGCCAATGCCGCCTATGTGGCGCGTATGACCGGCTCGAATGCATCCGAGTATGTCCTGATGCGGGCAAAGGGCGATCCGGCCGCGCTGGCGCGGCAGGCCCATTCAGTGCTCTCCTTCGATCCCGCGCTGAAGGTCACCGATATCGGTCAAGCGACGCATCTCATCGGGTCGAGCCTGACCGCGGTCGACCTTGCCGGGCTGACGCGGATCGAACTCGGCTTTTCCGTCGTGATGGGCGCCGCAGCCGCCGGCCTCGTGCTGGCGCTGAGCTTCGCCGAACGTCGGCGGCCCTTTGCCATAGTCGGCGCCATCGGCGCCAGGCCGTCGCAATTGGCCGCCTTCCTGTGGAGCGAAGGCCTCGTCATCATCTTCGGCGGACTGGTCTTTGGCCTGCTATCGGGCATCCTTACCGCATGGATGCTGGTGAAATTGCTGACAGGCGTATTCGATCCGCCGCCGGAGACGCTTTCGGTACCATGGCTGCATCTGGCGATCGTGCTTGGCCTGGTCGTCGCGTCGGTCGCCGCGGCGGTGCTTTCGGCCCGGCCTTCGGCGGAGCCGGTTGCCGAGCAGTTGCGCGACCTG
Organism: Mesorhizobium sp. B4-1-1; assembly: GCF_006439375.1. Classification (NCBI taxonomy): domain Bacteria; kingdom Pseudomonadati; phylum Pseudomonadota; class Alphaproteobacteria; order Hyphomicrobiales; family Phyllobacteriaceae; genus Mesorhizobium; species Mesorhizobium sp. B4-1-1. Next base: position 35,119 of record NZ_VFTH01000032.1, on the reverse strand, counting down.
TGACGGCGGCGGCTTTACGCATTTGTAAGGCCACGGCCAACCAGTCGAAAACTGCAAGGCCTAAGGTGGCTCCGCTCCCGCTGCGGCCGGGAGCAGGTATCCGGCAAGTCCGGATCGATCCGGGGCAATGCCCTGAAACCAGAAAGGAAACAAAGATGAAGAAGAAATCAGTCATCGCTGCTGCCACGATCCTGGCGATCGCATCCTCCACCGGCGCCTACGCCAAGGCGGCCACCGGCACCATCGCCAGCATCGACAAGAAAGGCGATTCGATCACCATGTCCGACGGCAAGACGTTCACCTTGCCGGAAGGCATCGAAGCCGAGACGCTGAAGGTCGGCGAGAAGGTCACCGTCACGTATTCGACAAAGGCCGGCAAACTGACGGCCTCGAGCATCCAGCCGGCCAAGTAGGCCACCCGCATCGGGCCGAGACTTCTGGCGGGGCCAGCATCGTTGCCGGTCCCGCCAATGAGCTGACGCGCAGACCGCAAGGCGGAACGACTATTGTACCTTCCATTGGCCCCGAAAGCCCCGGAGAGCGGCCCTTTTGAAAGAAGGGGCGCCCCTAACATGTCGGAATCGCCAGATTCCGGCATTCGCGCAATGAAATGTCGCTTGGTGCTCGGCGTCCCGTCGTTGCCACCGCCCTCCAGGTGCTTGAATACCGAGGGGCTGCCAAGCGCGGTGAGATCACAATTGTCGACCGCCTTGGTATGATAAAACTCTCACCTGGAGCCTGCTAGGAGGAGCAACGCCACTTCGGCCAACCGTCAGCCTGATTGTCCGAAACCAGACGTAAAAGGGTCTTGAAGGCCGCTGAACGTTGGCCTTAAATAATGCCGGTATTGGGTTCAGGGAGGCCTTCTTGATGACCAACGCTTTTCACGCCATCACGGTTGAAGAAGCGGCCGAGACCTATGTTCGCTCCAAAGGGAAGGCCCGGTTCCTCTCCATCGCACAGGCAATCCAAGCCATCCGAACATTGATGCCAGCCTGCAAGGCTTCCGACCGCGAGTTGGAGGAAATGCTGGCGGCGGCATGCGTCGTTCACAATGTCCCGGTCTCTTTCGATGTCGCAACGGCCGAGAGGGCGGAGACGCGGTTTTATTCATAGGAGCCGAGATGCCCGCGCTCGCGCCGATGCCTGCTTTATCGGACTATCGCTTGGCGATAGTGCGCTACCTGATCGACAATGTCGACAATCCGAGCATTTCGATATTGGAGGTGATCCGCGCCGTGAGAAAGGCGTTTCCGCTTTGCGAGATGACAGATTGGGAACTCGGCAACCAGATAGCGCGAGCCGCGATAGATGCCGGGTTTGGTGTCGAATTCGATGCCGAGGTCCCCTAATCGAGTCCTGCACCGAAAGGTGCAAACTCGATTTGAGGCAGGTTGCCGGAGAAGTGGATCGCCGCCTATAGGCGAAGTGGGCATCCCATGAACGACAGAGGACATCAGCCAACCGTTAACACTGCGCCCATCCGCTTAGAAATCGAAACGATCCATGCGCGCAATTCCGGACCGAAAGGCTTTTGCAAGGCCGCACGGTCCCAAGCAAGGAAATAGGCCTGGGACAATTTTAGCCGCTGATCGAAAGGGACAATGAGCCGGCCGGATGCAATATCCTCGGCGGCCATCGAAAGTTGGGCCAGCACAATGCCCCTTCCGTTTGTCGCGGCATCGATCGCGGCGCTCGACAAGGAGAAGGCGACTTCGCCCGAAACCTTTCGGTACGGTACCCCGATGCTTGCGGCCCATTCCGCCCAACCTGGCGGCGAGCGGTGGTCGCGAGCCCACTCTATGCTGAGAAGCGGCAGGTCGAGAATGTCGGCGGGTTTGCGCACCGGGTGCCTGGCGAGCAGCGCCGGCGAGCATGCCGGCACCACCCAGTCCGTGAACAGTTCGGTGTAGTGATCGAAATTACGATATTTGTCACCGTAGGAAATCCGGAAGTCGACCTCTTCGATATCCAGCCGGGGTTCTGTCTCAGCACCGATCAGGCGTACGCTCGCTCCCGGGTGGCCGATCTGCCAATCCAGCAATTGCGGGCCGATCCACTTGCTGGCCAGCGACGGCAGGCAGGAGATCGTCAGCGTGTCAGCGGACTGAGCACGTTCGATGATGTCCTGAGCCTCGCGAATTTGATCGAACCCGAGTGAAACGGCCGCGTGATAAACGCGCCCCAGCGCGGTCAGGGCGACACTCCTGCCACGCCGTTCCAGCAATCTGGCCTCCAGGACATCTTCGGCCTTTCGTATCTGCTGGCTGACCGCGCCGACGGAGACTCCAAGCTCGTCCGCCGCGGCCGTCACGCTGCCGCGCCTGCCGAAAGCCTCGAAGGCCTGTATCGCACGGAGTGGCGGTGTTTTCTTCACCTCGGCAACGATCCTGGGGTTAGCTTGATTTAGTTTTTCTAAAATAGAACGCAGATGCAAGCCCTATGTCGTCTCGGGCTCGCGGGATATTCGTTTCGGTGTTCACAAGCTGGGGAGGACGCCATGTTTCTTCGAAACTGCTGGTACGTAGCCGCGTGGGACCATGAAGTTGCCGACCAGCTGGTGCCAACCCGAATCCTCGGCGAGGACATTGTCCTCTACAGGCGGACCGATGGCGCTGTGGCGGCGCTCGAAGACGCCTGTCCGCATCGCAAGCTGCCTTTGTCCATGGGCCGCATCAAGGGCGATACGGTCGAATGCGGCTATCACGGCCTGACCTTCGACAGCACGGGAACCTGCACCCGCGTGCCGGGCGCGGAAAAGATACCGCATGTCGCATGCGTCCGCTCCTATCCGATCGCGGAACGCTACGGGCTGCTCTGGATATGGATGGGCGAGGCGGCCAAGGCCGATCTCGCTTTGATTTTCGAGGTCGACCACTGGGGCGATCCGGCATGGGGCGTCAACCGCGGCGAGTCGATGTCGCTGGATTGCAATTATCTCTACATGACCGATAATTTGCTCGATCCCTCGCATGTGTCGTGGGTCCACCAATCCTCCTTTGGCGGCGTTCAGGCCATGGAGGATGCGCCGCTCGAAACCACCGTGGGCGCGGACGGTGTGACCGTGTGGCGCTGGGTGGTCGATGCCGAGCCGGCGCCTTTCTATGCGCCCTTCCTCAAATTCACCGGAAAATGCGACCGCAAGCAGCACTATGAGGTGCGTTACCCCTCCAACGCGATCATCAAGGCGATCTTCGTGCCGGCCCGCACAGGCGGCGAGGGCAAGCCGCTGCACGAGGACGTGTTCCTCATGGACAGCTACAACTTCATGACGCCGGTCGATGAGAACCAGACGAAATACTACTGGTTCCAGATGCGCAATTTCGCGCCCGACGACCTGGAGGTTTCGCGCCAGTTTGCCACATCCGTGCGTGGTGCCTTCGACGAGGACCGCGTCGTGCTCAATGCCGTGCACAAGGGCATGGCCAACAAGCGCACACCCAATCTCGATCTCAAGATCGATGTCGGTCCGCTGCGCTTCCGCCGCAACCTCGCCAAGCTGATCGCCGGCGAGAGCCAGGAATTGGCGGCCGCCGAATGAACGCATTCACCGCCCGCGACACTATCGCAAGCAGCGGGTTTCGCGACCTGAAACTGGTCGCGAAGGTGAAGGAGAGCGCCGTCATCACGTCGTTTCATTTCGAGCCGGTCAATCCACGCGACTGGCGCGCTTTCGAGCCAGGCCAGTTCCTGGTGTTCCGCATTCCGGTGCCCGGGAGTGCCGCCGGCGAAAGGGGATACGTGCTGCGCAACTACAGCGTCTCCTGTTCGCCCGCCAGCGAGGGCCTCTACCGGATCAGCGTCAAGCGCGAAGCCGCGCCCGCGCCAGGGCTTCCCGGCGGGATAAGCTCGTGCTTCCTGCAAGATCAGGTCGACGTTGGCGATGTGCTCCAGGCAGAAGGGCCGCGCGGCGATTTCGTGCTCGACAGGACCAGCCCCCGTCCGGTCGTGCTGCTCAGCGGCGGCGTCGGGCTGACGCCGATGGTGTCGATGCTGCATGCGCTGGCGACGATTGCGGATCGCCGTGCCACCTTCATTCATGCCTGCGAGAACGGCGACGTGCATGCGCTGCGCGACGAGGTGGCGGGCCTTGTCGCAACGCGGCCCGGGCTGATCGCTCATTACTGCTACCGATCGCCGTCCGAGCTCGACAGGACCGAGCGGCGCTTCCACAGCGAGGGCATGATTTCGCGAGACGTGCTGCAGCGCCTGCTGCCGATCGATGACTATGATTTCTATCTTTGCGGGCCACCGCCGTTCATGCAGGCGATCTACGGCCTGTTGCGCGGGCTTGGCGTGCCGAAGCATCGTATCGCCTACGAATTTTTCGGCCCGGCGACGGTGCTCGAGCCGGATGCGGTGCGAGCTCCCCCGGTTCCCGTGCAGCCGGCAAGGATCGAGGCGACCGGCGAGGCGACAACCGTGGAATTCCGAAAATCGGGCCTCAAGGCGGTCTGGGACGGCTCGGCCGCATCGCTGCTCGACTTCGCCGAGGACCAGGGCCTGTCCCCGGAATTCAGCTGCCGGGCCGGCATTTGCGGGACTTGCAAGTCGCGGCTGGTCTCGGGCGTGGTCGCTTATTTCGAAGAACCGCTGGACGAACTCAGGGCAGGCGAAGTGCTGCTGTGCTGCTCGAAGCCGCACGGATCAGTCGTCCTGGATATTTGACAAGATCGTCATGCCGCGCGTGGCCGGGGGAAACGGAAGTCGGGATTTGGAACAGTCGGTCAAACCAGCGTCGAGCCTGCCACTCAATCCGCATGTCGCGGCATTGCCGCCCTACAATGCCGGCATGAACATCGCGATGGCGCGGGCGCTGAGCGGGCGCCACGACATCGCCCGGCTTGCCAGCAACGAAAACCCCGACGGCTGTTCTCCCGCCGTCACCGCCGCGCTGGCCTCCTCGTCCTTTGAGCCATGGCGTTATGCCGATCCGGCCTGCACCGCCTTGCGGGCGGCACTTGGCGATAGACTGAGGGTCGACCCCAACCTGATTGTCGTCGGCAATGGCTCCGAGGAGATGATCGCCGCCATCTCGCGTGCCGTCCTGGTGCCGGGCGCCTCGGCGGTGACGACGGTGCCGAGCTTCGGCTTGCATGAGATAGAGCCGCTGGCGGCAGGTGCTGACGTCGTCAAGGTCGCCATGACGCCGGAGATGGGCTTCGACCTTGCCGCGCTCGAAACAGCAATCGCCTCCGAGCCGCGAGTGGTCTTCATATCTTCGCCCTGGAATCCGGTGGGGCCCGGTCTCGACCGCTCCAACTTGCGACGGCTGATCGGTGCCGTTCGGCCCGGCACGCTTCTCGTCCTCGACGAGGCGTATTTCGAGTTTGCCGATCCCGGCGCGGCGGACGGCATCGAGGTCCTGCGCGACAGTTCTATCGACCATGTCGTGCTGCGGACCTTTTCGAAGGCTTATGGCTTGGCCGGACTGCGCGCGGGTTATGCCGTCTGTTCCGGCCTTGAACTGGCGAGAGTGATTGGCGCCGCAAAGACGCCGTTCAACGTCAACGCCGCGGCGCAGACAGCCGCTATTGTCGCCCTTGCTGACGAAGGTTGGATGAAGGCGTCGGTGGAGCGTATCAGAGGCGAGCGTGCCCGTGTCGCCGCCGCGCTCGCCGGTTTTGGCTTCCAGGTTGCGCCGTCGCAAACGAACTTCCTGTTCTTCGGGGGCAAGGGCGACAGTTCGAGCCTCGCCGCTGGTCTCCTGGAGCAGGGGATTATCGTCAAGGCGTGGCGTGAGGCCGGCTATGAGCGCTTTCTGCGCGTCACCATCGGCTCCCCGGCGGACAACGACCGGCTGATCACGGCGCTCCGGGGATTGACGGGACAATGAGCGGCCTCGCTTCTCCAGGGCAACTGAACTGGATCGGCCAGGCGGTGCCATTGCCTGTCGTCGACAGCATCCGCGGTGTCGTCGGCGCCTCGAACGTGCGGACCGGCGACGATGCCGGGGCGACCGACCTTGGGTTGAACGGCACGGATTGCGGTGCCGGCATTGTTGTCACGCCTTCGTCGACGGAGGAGGTCGCGGCGGTGGTGCGCATCTGCCGCCGCAACGAGGTTTCCATCGTGCCGCAAGGCGGAGGAACCGGCCTGGTCGGGGGCAGTATTTCGCGGCCGGGCGAGGTCGTCCTATCGATGGCGCGCATGAACCGCATCGATCGGCTCGATCCGATCGATCGCGTGGCGGTGGTCGGCGCCGGCGTCACTCTGGAAGCCCTGCAGCAGGCCGCGCTCGAACACCGGCTGGAACCGGGCATAGACCTTGCAGCGCGCGGCTCGGCGACGATCGGCGGTATGGTGTCCACCAATGCCGGTGGGGTGATGGCCTTTCGCAACGGCGTCATGCGCCATCGCGTGCTTGGTCTCGAGGCCGTGCTGGCAGACGGATCGATCTATTCCGATCTGACCCGGGTGGTGAAGAATTCCGCCGGCTACGACCTGAAGCATCTCTTCATCGGTGCCGAGGGAAGGCGCTCCTGAGCTCGCGCGATTACGTGGCGCTGACGCTCGACATCAAGCTGGCGGGGCAGTCCGGCATCAAGCTCTTCCACGACATCAGGGCGTCACCGGTGAATTCCGACATTGCGGTCATCGTCATCTCCGCCGTCGCCGACGAGGCCAGGCGTTCGCTGAACGGCACCGCTGTCGGCATCGTCGACTGGCTGGAAAAGCCGGTGGATTCGAAGCGGCTGCACGCCGCTCTGGCCAAGATCGTCGGCCGCAGGGTCGAGCCGAAACCAAAGATCCTGCATGTCGAGGATGACGAGGGCGTTCTTGCGGTAATGTCGGAGGGCCTGGGTTCGGGGGTCTCTATTACCTCGGCGAAAACGCTGAAAGACGCGCAGCAGGCGATCGCGAACCATCGTTTCGATCTTGTCATCCTGGACATCGCGCTCCCCGACGGATCGGGACTGGACCTGCTGACCGATCTGTCGCTCGAAACAGGGGTCATCGTGTTTTCCGCGGCCGAGCTGGACGACAAGCTGGGCGATCGCGTGCAGGCGATCATGACCAAGACCAAGGCGTCGGAGATCGATGTCGCAAGGCTGGTCAGAAACATGTTGACTTCGGTCCGCGACGGCGCGGGAGCCTCCGTGCAAGCCAAGGAGTGAGCTTATGCCGGCAAGAATCCTTTACGTGGACGACGAAGACGACATCCGCGAAATCGCTCAGATGTCGCTCGAGCTCGAGCCGGAATTCGAGGTGCGGTCCTGCGCTTCGGGCGTCGAGGCGCTGGCCGATGCGGCCGAATGGCGGCCCGACCTCATCCTGCTCGACGTGATGATGCCGGACATGGACGGGCCGGAGACGCTGAAGCGTCTGGCGGCATCGCAGCCGACGGCATCGATACCCGTGGTGTTCATCACGGCGCGCACCCAGACGCACGAGGTCGAGCGCTATCTGAACATGGGCGCGGTGGGCGTCATCGCGAAGCCCTTCGACCCGCTGGCGCTTGCCGGCGAGGTGAAGAGGCTGCTTGCGTCGCGCGCCGGCGGCCCGGCGGCCTAGCCGGGAGGGCGCGTGCAGCGGCGAGAAGCTTGTCGGCAATCGCCGGCCCGGTGTTTACGCCTCCTATACTATGCGCCGATATTCATCTACTGATTGCATCGAAATGCGGCCGTCGCGAATCGGCTTGTCTATGATTGGTCGGCGCGGGTGGCCGCGCGGGCTTGGTTCGTGAACCGCGTTGGCGGATGACGGTTCATGGGTCGGTTACTCCGGGGGGCAACGAGGCGTAAACCGGAGCATGACTGGTGGATGGAGCGAAGGCGAGAATTCTGATCTGCGACGATGATCCCTTGTTGCTCGAGCTGATGGAATTCAGATTGAAGGCGAAGGGATACGAGGTCGTGAAGGCCGTCGACGGGGCGGAGGCGCTCGAGAAGGTGCGGCGGGACGCTCCCGACGTCGTCGTGCTCGACGCGATGATGCCGAAGGCCGACGGCCTGGAGGTGCTGGCCCGCATCAAGGGCGACCCGGCCCTCTCGGAAACGCCGGTGGTCATGCTGACTGCCCGCAAGGGCGAAAAGGACATTGTCTCGGCTCTGGACAAGGGGGCCGACGACTATCTGGTGAAGCCATTTATCCCCGAGGAACTGCTGGCCAGGCTCGCGCGGCTGATCGCGCGCAAGAGCGGGAAGCGCTGATGGGGCGTGGCCGGCGCCTGAGCCTTGCCGCATGCCTGATCCTGGCCGTCGCCGCCGCTCCGCACGCGGCGCTGGCGCAGACGGCCGACGAGCTTTACGCCTTGGCCGTGAAGGCGAGGCAAGCCCAGAATTTCGACGAGGCCGCCGACCTCTTGAAGCGCGCGCTGGCGCTCAAACCCAACAATGCCGACGCGCTGGTCCAGCTTGGCTTTGCCGAGCTCGGCCGCAACGACCTTCAAGCGGCGCGTGACGCCTTTTCCAAGGCCCTTTCGATTGCCCCGACTTACCGGGATGCCTCCTTCGGCTTGGCTGAGGTCGAGTTCCGCTCCGGCAACCTGGACGCCGCGCTACCGCTCGCCGAAACCGTCGCCAAGGCCGACCCGGCCAATGCCGACGCCGCAACGCTTGTCGAGAACATCCGCAAGGCGAAACAGCCGGCGGTCAGCAAGCTGAAACCGGCTGCCACGGCTGCCGCGCCGGTGAGGAAACCCTATCGCCGGCCCGATCCCGTCCCCGGTCTGATGGAAGAAGGCAGGCGCCTGCGCCAAGCAGGCAAGCTGCCTGAAGCGGAAAAAGTCTATCGCCGCGCCCTGAAGCTGTCGCCGAAAAACACCGACATCGTGGTCGCGCTTGGCCTTGTCGTCGGTTCCAGCCAGCGTTTCGACGAAGCCGGGCATTTCTTCGACCGGGCGCTGGCCATCAAGCCCGGCCTTCTCGATGCCAGGCTGGGCAAGGTGCGCCTGGCGATCTGGCAGGGCGACACGCCGCGCGCCCGTGCGCTGGTCGACGAGGCGCTGGCGAGCGTGCCGGACAATGCCGAGGCACTCGACCTCGATGGCAGGATCGCCCTGCTCGAGGGCGACCACAGACGGGCCGGAAAGTCGTTCCAGCGCGTGCTTGCGCTTGAGCCGCGCAATGCCGAAGCGCTGATGGGGATCGGCGATGTGCGCCGCGCCGAGGGCGACGATGAGGCCGCACGGGAAGCCTATCATCAGGCGCTCGCCATCGAGCCAGGCTCCGCCGACATCGAGCGGAGACTGGCCGTGCCGCCGCCGCGCAAATGGCGGCTCGATATCGGCAGCGAGGTGAGCGATCTCACCAATGGGCTGGGCGACTGGACCGACAGTTCGGCCGGCCTTGCCTATCGGCTGTCGCCGCGCACGACCATTTCCGGCCACACCCGGCTGGCGATCCGTTTCGGCCACACCGATGTGCAGATCGAGGGCCGCATCGACCAGGCCTTCACGCCGGCCTTCTCCACCTATGCGCTCGCAGCAGTGACGCCGGACGCCGACTTCCTGGCGCGCTATTCGATCGGCGCCGGCGCGTCTTGGCAGGTTGTGGCGCCGGCAAAGGCGTTCGGCCCGCTCTCGCTCAACATCGATGCCCGCTACGACGATTTCGCCGACACCAGCGTCACCAGCATCCAGCCCTGGATCCAAGGCTATGTCCTCGACGGCCGCCTGGGCCTTTCCGCCCGCTGGGTGCATGCCGAGGACGATACCGGCGCGCGCGCGGACGGCTAAGCTCAAGCTTAGCCAGCCTGACATCGCGTTGATACCGAACTTCGCTGACTATCCGGCGCTGATCGTGCACCGCAACTTCGACAAGGATGGTGCCGATCCGATCAAGAAGCCGATCGGAACCGGGCCGTTCGAACTGGTTTCCTTCGACGTCGGTTCGAAGGCAGTCGTCAAGCGTCGCGAGAACGGCAAATGGTGGGGTGGCGAGGCGCCGCTCGACGGCGTCGAGTTCATTGACTACGGCGCCGAATTCAACGCCTCGGTGAGTGCGTTCGATTCCGGCGAGATCGACTTGGTCTACCAAACGCCTGCCGATTTCACCGAGGTTCTCGATAAGATGGGACTCGTGAAATCAGAGATCGATACAGCCACGACCTTGGTCGCTCGCACCAATGTCGGCAAGAAACCTTATGACGACAAGCGTGTTCGGAACGCCCTACAAATGGCGGTGGACAACAACGTTGTGCTTCAATTGGGTTATAATGGTCGCGGCACGGTCGGCGAAAACCACCATGTCAGCCCGACCCACCCGGAATACTATGCGCTGCCCAAGCAAAAGCGCGACGCGGCCGGCGCCAAGAAACTAATGGCGGAAGCCGGGCAGGCCGCTTTCGAGCACGAGCTAATCACGCTTGATGAAGACTGGCAAAAGAATACGGGCGACGCGATAGCCGCACAACTCCGCGAAGCCGGCATCAAGGTTAAGCGTACCGTGTTGCCCGGTTCCACCTTCTGGAACGACTGGACGAAGTACCCCTACTCGATGACGATCTGGCTTATGCGCCCGCTAGGCGTTCAGGTCTTGGCCCTGGCTTATCGAACAGGAGAGGCTTGGAACGAGACGGGTTACTCCAATCCGGATTTCGACGCCAAGCTCAAACAGGCGCTTTCAGTGATCGACGTCGACAAGCGCAAGGAGGTCATGAAGGACCTGGAGCAGATCATCCAGGACTCCGGCGTGATCATCCAGCCCTATTGGCAGAAGCTCTACTGCCACATGAACAAGAAGGTCCAGAACTACGGGATGCATCCAACATTCGAAATGGATTTGCAGAGCGTTTGGCTGGCGGCCTGACATTCTCCCTAGGCTCGCCAGGATTTGGTCGGCGCTCGTTCGGAGTGCCGACCTTCTTTTAATTGAGCATGAGATACGACATGTCCGACGACGAGATCATCCTTTCCGAGCTTTCCGACGACGAGCTCGTGCAGCAGATGCACGACGACCTTTATGATGGGCTGAAGGAAGAGATCGAGGAAGGCACGCGAATCCTGCTCGAGCGCGGCTGGGCGCCCTACAAGGTGCTGACCGAGGCACTGGTCGAAGGCATGCGCATCGTCGGCGAGGATTTCCGCGACGGCATCCTGTTCGTGCCGGAAGTGCTGCTCTCGGCCAACGCCATGAAGGCCGGCATGTTCATCCTGCGTCCGCTGCTCGCCGCCACCGGCGCGCCGAAGCAGGGCAAGATGGTGATCGGCACCGTCAAGGGCGACATCCACGACATCGGCAAGAACCTCGTCGGCATGATGATGGAAGGTGCCGGCTTCGATGTCATCGATCTCGGCATCAACAACGCCGTCGAGAAGTACCTGGACGCGATCGAGCAGCACCAGCCTGACATCATCGGCATGTCGGCGCTGCTCACCACCACCATGCCCTATATGAAGGTCGTTATCGATACGATGAAGGAAAAGGGCATCCGCGACGACTATGTCGTGCTGGTCGGCGGCGCGCCGCTCAACGAGGAATTCGGCAAGGCCGTCGGCGCCGATGCCTATTGCCGCGATGCCGCGGTGGCCGTCGAGACCGCCAAGGACTACATGAAGCGCAAGCACAACATTCGCGCTGTCTAGACGGGACACATCTGGAATGGGTCTTGGAAATGAACACGCATCGACTTCGGTTGCCACCGACATCCCAGGTACCATGAAGGGTGTACTTCTCGTCGGGCACGGGGGTTTTGAAAAACTCGAATACCGCGACGATCTCCCGGTACCGAAGCCCAACACCGGCGAAGTGCTGATCCGTGTGGCAGCCGCAGGCGTGAATAATACCGACATTAACACCCGTATCGGTTGGTATTCGAAAGGCGTCACGACGGGCACGGAAGGAGGCGCTGCAAAGGGATTTGAGGCTGCGCACGACGACGATGCAAGCTGGTCGGGTGTGCCATTGGTCTTCCCGCGCATCCAAGGTGCCGACTGCTGCGGTCGCATTGTGGCTGTCGGAGATGGGGTCGATATCGGAAGGGTTGGCGAACGCGTAATCGTTCGCAATATGCTCCGCTCATATGTCGATTATCGAGCCTTCGAGTGCTGGACCTTCGGCTCCGAGTGCGACGGCGCGTTCGCCCAATTTGCCAAGGCACCGTCGCGCGAGACCTACAAGGTCGAATGCGTATGGAGCGACATCGAACTTGCATCTGTGCCCTGCGCCTATTCCACCGCTGAAGGCATGATGCATCGCGCCGGAGTTCGGGCAGGCGAGCATGTCGTAGTCACCGGCGCGTCAGGCGGGGTCGGTTCCGCTGCGATCCAACTCGCAAAGCGGCGCGGAGCTTTCGTGACAGCCATCGCCGGTCGCGACAAGGCTCCGCAGATGGAGGCACTAGGCGCCGATCAAGTCGTGCCACGGGGAGAAAGCCTTCTAAGAAGGCTCGGAAAGGAGTCGGTCGATATCGCGATCGATGTCGCGGCCGGTCCATCCTTCCCTGAATTGCTGGATGTTCTGAAAAAAGGCGGGCGATACGCGGTCGCTGGTGCCATCGCTGGCCCTATAGTCGAGCTCGATGTCCGGACACTCTATCTCAAGGATCTCACCTTTTTCGGCTGTACGTTCCAGGACGACATCGTCTTCGAAAACCTGGTTTCGTACATCGAACGCGGCGAGATCCGGCCCGTCATCGGCAAAACCTATCCGTTGAGCCAGATTGTTGAGGCTCAGAAGGATTTCCTCTCCAAGAGCATCGCTGGAAAACTCGTGCTCACCATCCCCTAGCCTCGAGATTGAAAATGACGGATTTGAAGATCGAACGAATCGATGTCTTTCAGGTCGATTTGCCTTACTCCGGCGGCGTGTATCTGTTGTCCGGCGGAAGAGAATACCGGAGTTTCGACGCGACGATCGTTCGCGTCACCACTGACAATGGGCTTGAAGGTTGGGGCGAAAGCACGCCATTCGGGTCAACTTGGATCGCCTCCCACGCCCTAGGCGTGCGATCCGGTCTCGCCGAAATCGCACCCCGTGTGATCGGCCTCGATCCCAGGCGGGTCGACCGTATCAATGATGCCATGGACGGAGCGCTAGTCGGCCATTTGCACGCCAAGACCGCGATCGACGTCGCGTGTTGGGACGTATTCGGCAAATCCGTAGGGCTACCCGTGTGTGATCTCCTGGGCGGCCACACCAATGTGAAGATGCCCGTGATTTCCTCGATCTATATGGGCGATCCGGAAGACATGCGCCGGCGCGTCGCGGAACACCGTGTCCATGGCTACATTGCGCATTCGGTCAAGATCGGCGGCGATCCAGCGCTCGACGCGGCGCGCATCACGGCTTCCCTTGCAGATAAGAAGCCTTGCGAATTCTTCATCGTCGACGCGAACGGCGGAATGACTGTGGAGACCGGGCTTCGCATGCTCAGGCTGCTGCCAGCCGGGCTCGATTTCGTACTCGAGGCCCCGTGCGCGACATGGCGGGAATGCGTTTCGCTGCGGCGCCGTACCGATGTTCCGATCATCTTCGACGAACTCGCGACCGATGACGCATCCCTCGCTGGGCTCGTCGCTGACGATGCGGCAGAAGGAATCGGGCTCAAGATCTCAAAGAACGGAGGTCTCACCAGAGGCCGTCGCCACCGCGATATTTGTGTGGCGGCAGGTTACACCATCAGCGTCCAGGAGACCACGGGCTCCGATATCGCATTTGCCGCGATCGTGCATCTCGGCCAAACTGTTCCCGAGAAGAACCTCAGATGCTTGCTCGAGTGCAGGGACATGGTGACACTTAAGACGGCTGACGGTGCTTTCGACGTTCAGGATGGCCGAGTTACCGCCCCGACCACCCCCGGCCTCGGAGTGATCCCGCGGCTCGATACGCTGGGCGAGCCTGTCGCTAGTTATTCCTAGCAACTGGCTGGGCTGGGTGTGTCGATCGATTGAGTCGGGCCGCGTAAAACGCGGTCAATCTGCTATCGGGATCCGAGAGATCGTGAGTGTACATAAACGCAGCCCAGCACGTCGAGTGAGATCTATTCCGGCTTGAAGAGGTCAGGCTTGTCGAGCGGGCTCGTGACGGTGCCTTTGCCATGCGATTTCAGCATTCTTTCACACGTTTTTCAGGACGACAGCAGCAGACCCGGGCATTCTCGCTCCAATCGGTCCGACCATCCGGATGAGAGGTTTCATGATGTCCATGCCACGAACGCAATCGGGACTTCTCCCGGGCTTGATTGCACTGGCTCTCTCCTTTTTCGCAGCGTTCGCCGCGAAGGCTGAGGATCCGGATCGGGTCGATGCCGCCATCGTCTTGGCGGTGGATACGTCCGCGTCGATCGACCGGGAACAGGCGGACCTGCAGCGCTGTGGTCATGTCGAGGCGTTGCGCTCGCGTGAAGTGCAGTCGGCGATCCGCCGGGGTGCTGTTGGCTGCATCGCCATCGCCTATGTCGAATGGTCGAGTGTCGGACAACTGCGGACAGTGATGCCCTGGAAGCGGATATGCGGGCGCGACGACGCCCTGGAGGCGGCCGCCTTCATCTCCGGGCATGGGGATACGGCCTTGGGGCTGCATGTACGTGGAAGAACCTCCCTGTCCTATGCAATCGAGGCCAGCAGCTTGATGCTGGACAATTTTCCCGGGCAGGCCGACAGCAAGATCGTGGACATTTCGGCGAACGGGACCAACAATGATGGACTTTCCGTCGCACAGGCGCGAGCAAGGGTCCTGGAGAAGGGCCATGTGATTAATGCTATCGCCGTCTCGCGGACCGAGCCCGGCGTCACGGACGATCTCTGGACCTACTTTCATGACAACGTCATCGGCGGTCCGGGCTCGTTCGCTATCGCACCCCGCGAGCATGCGGACTACGTCAAGGCACTGAAGCGCAAGCTCCTACTTGAAATCAGCAGGGCGGGATCGGACGCTCCTGGTGATGGGAGGCAGGCGACCTTTGCCGCCAATGCGGCAAACGCGAACATCCGGTCGACTTTATTAGAGACCATCAGAGTTTCTCGACCGCCAGCAATACAAGATATGGCCCTATCTTCGCCATCGGAGACGACCTTCCACACAGATCGCAATGGAAATGCTGCTGTTTTCCGACCAAGTACGGCGCTTTCAGCTTTCTAATCGGAACGACTAGGTGCAGGCTCCTCCCTCAGTTGATGCCGTCGGGGCGGGTCGCCGCGAAGCGGGGCCGCCCAGCAACTCGATTTGCGGTCGACCATGCAAGGCAATGGGCCGCGGGCCCGGTCGAGAGCGGCGGAAAGCAACACCTTGCCAACGCCTTTGCCTCGTGCGAACAGCTTGGTGACCTCAGAGATCTCTATCGCTCAAGTGCCCAACGCACCAAATTGCAATCGCTCCGCGTCGGGCGAGGTAAAGCCCCGCCTGCGGCCGGGTGAATTTGCGCATCTGGGCGTTGGCGTGGTCGGAATGAACATATCGACAGAATACCCGTCGACGGAAGCCCGATCGCATCGCATTGCGCGACATCCCAAAGTCCCATTTCGGTGATCAACTGGGCCTGACGAAAGTCGTCCGGGGTCCGCGCTTTACGTTTTGCATCCCGCCTCTATCAGGCCAGCGCTCGTTTTATAGCTCCCGCTGGGATTCTCCCACGCCATGAAATGTCCTGCATCAGGAACGATATACCCAGATGATGGATCACCGCGCTATTGTCCGAGCATGAAGGGCAACCGTGTACCCGAAATCCGACGGACGGGCGCTTAAGCCAAGTAGATCAACCAGCAGCAGTCTGGGTCCTGCCAGAGCTGGGCTGGTGTCAACGGACGTGTAGTCGCAGGCGACGCGCAGCCAAGACCATGAATGAAGATCAAAGGTGGGTCACCTGCAGATATGGCATGATATCTGAGGTTCGCCTGCTCTGGTTTCGTCGTGCGCCGGGATCAGCACAGAGGCGGCGGCCGCAATCGCGCGTTTCACGTCCTGTTCCCCGGTGCGCCAGTTGACCACGCTGACACGCATGGCGCGGCGCCCGAGCCATGTCGTACCGGAGAAGAAGGCTTCGCCGGTCGCGTTGATCCTTTGAATTGTTTCATCGGTAAAGGCATCGTCTTGCTCCGGCGACGCCCCCGGCTGGCCGAACCTCAGGAGCCCTTGATTGAGCGTTGGCCTCGCTAGGATCTCGGCGCCTGGCAGTTCACCAAGGCCCTCGACGATTTCGGTGCAACATTTGCAGCAGCGGTCAACCAGGTTTTCAACGCCGCGCCGGCCGAGTTCCATCAGCGCCGCATAGACCGGTATGCCCCGGGCGCGGCGCGAATACTCTGGATTCCAGTCAATCTGATCGCGTGCGTTCATCGCTGGAGCGACATAGGAGGCGCTCGATGCCATGGCCGACCGGTGGGCCCATCGGTCCCTGACGATCGCAATGCCGCAATCGAAAGGCACGTTCAGCCATTTGTGGGCATCGGTTGCCCAACTGTCCGCGAGCTCGACACCGTTCAGCAAGGCTCGATATTTCCTACTTGCCCGCGCAAACAGGCCGAACGCACCGTCCACGTGCACCCAGGCACCAGCCGCATGAGCGATCGGAATCAGTTCTTCGAACGCATCGAACGCACCGACATTGAGGTCTGCGGCGCTGAGCACCACAATTACGGGTCCACCGCCACGCGCCAGTTCACGCTCGAGACTGTCCGCTTGGATGCGTCCCAGGTCATCTGTTGTGAGTTCCCGGATCGAACTGACCCCAATCCCGAGGAAGCGGAGAGCCCGGTCGATCGTGACATGGCGATGGCTGCCTGTCAGAACACGTATCCGGGGCGCGCCAAACAAACCGTCTTCCTCGGCGCTCCAGTTTACGCGCCGGAGCAATGCACCACGAGCGGCTGCGAGCCCGGTCACATGAGCCATCTGACAGCCACTGGTGAAGCCAAAAGACGCCTCGCTGGGTAGCTCGAGCAGATCCTTGATCCATTCTCCGGCCGTCTCCTCGATCACGGAGGCCGCTGGCGAGGCCGAATACAGCGCGGCATTCTGATCCCATGCCGAAACCATCCAGTCGGCCGCCAGCGCCGACTCCAGGCCCCCGCTGCACACCCAGGCAAAGAACCGCCCGCCCGAGCTGCCATGCATGCCGCTCTTTGCGTCCTCGATAAGTTTCTTGACGACTTCAGCAGGAGGGGTGCTTTCATCCGGAAGCGGCATCGAGAAGGATCGCCGCAAGTCCGACAAACTGGCCGAGGCAGCGACAGCGCGGTCGGCAAGGCCTTCGATCCATTCATTCGCGCCACGCCATGCCAGCTCCAGTGCGTTCGTCATGGTGCTTTTATCCCCCTGAAATCCGCGAAGCCCCGCCATCGGCACGGCTCGAGCTGCGTGGACGTACTTGCCCGACAAACGTCTCCACACCTATCGTCAGAAGGAATTTGCGCCGGACTGGCGCAGACGTCCTGAAAGGATTCTGAAGAACTTCTAAAATCGCGCGTATCAGGACAACCGCGAAGAGCGCCGGTCGCCCATATCTCAACGGGCCTGGTGCCGATCCAGAACGAGATCGGCAGCGTGCGTGTAAACTGCTATGTTGCCCGGGAATTCAGGCTATTCTCATCTATAAATCCTGGCGGAGGGGGCTTTGCAGGAAAAGAGAGATGATATCTATGAGGTGAATGGGTGCCGTCTCGACATACGTCGCGGCGTGATCGAACGGGATGGTCGCCATCTGCGGATCAGGCCCAAGACTTTTGCGATGCTATCGTATCTGGCAAGAAATCCGGACCGGGTCGTCGCAAAGGATGAGCTGATCGAAGCCATTTGGGGGAAGCTGACGGTTACCGACGACGCCTTGACGCAGACCGTCAAGGACATACGCCGGGTCATTGACGACAAGGCGGCGAATGTCGTGCGGACCGTCCCGAGGCGTGGCTACCTGCTGGAGAGAACAACCTCCTTCGACGGGGCTGGGTGGTATGCTGGAAGACCGCTCCGACATGCATTCGAGATCCTCGTCGAAGAAAGCAAATCAGCGGTGCCTCTTGCGGACGGTTGGGAAGGGCCGAAAACTTCGGCGCTAGGTCAGGCGAGGCCAGTTCGCCTCTCGGGCCGCGACAGGCCGGCGATCGCCGTGCTGCCGTTCGTGCTCGATAATGTTGCGTCCCAGCGGCTCCATCTTTTGAAGGACGGGCTGCTGCGGGATATCGTCCGCGACCTTGCCCGCTTGCGAACGCTCTTCGTCATAGCGGCGAATTCGCTGCAGGCCCTGTCAAACGCAGCACTCGGCGACCTCCAAGCTGGGGCAGTCCTTCGCTGCGACTACGTCTGCGCTGGGACCATCGCCGTCGATGGTCCGACGCTTCGGCTCGACATCGAACTGATCGCGGTCGACGGCGGCCACGTCCTTCTTTCTGAGACATTCGCAAAGCCGCTCGCGTTGGCTTCGACGTTCGGACAGTCCCTCGCAAGCGAGATCGCCATGCTGGTCGCCGACGAAGTCGATCTTGCGGAACGCAATCTTGCGGTCCGGCGACCGCTTTGCGAACTCGACGCCTGGCATGCCTATCATCGCGGCCTGTGGCACCTGCACAGGTTCACCAGCATCGACAATGCAGTTGCCGAGAATTTCTTCAAGGTGGCGATCGATCGCGATCCGGGTTTTGCGCGTCCTTACGCGGGGCTCTCGTTCACGCATTGGTCGAAGGCGTATCTGTTCGATCCGTCCCGCTTGTCGGAGGAGGGCCGACTCGCCCATGATTTTGCCGCCCGTGCCGTGGCGGTCGATCCGTGCGATCCTGCGGCACATGGCGCGCTCGGACAGGCGCTCTGGATCACCGGCGCGCATGACGAAGCCGTTGAGGCTCTGGAACGCGCGACGGTTCTCAGTCCTTCCTATGCGTTTGGGCATTTTTTAAGAGCCGTCGTCGAAGCGCTCTCCGGGGATGCGAAAATGGGCATCGAGGCCAGCGATCTTGCGCGGGCATTGTCGCCGTTCGACCCCCACACCGCCGCCAACCAGGGAACCCGCGCGGTGGCCCTGCTACGGCTTGGGAGGAACGAGGAGGCGGCTGCGTGGGCCGCGCGCGCCGCGCGCCATCCCAACGCCGACACGCGTGTGAGGTGGGTCGCCGTCCTGGCTCTGACTGCAGCGGGCCGCACCGATGAGGCTAGTTCATTGGTGCAGCGGATCAATAAGGAAAACTCGGAGAACGGTAGCGAATTGTTCATTCGAACCAGCAGGATGCGGCGTGAGGACGAGGAGATGCTGCGCGATCTGAGCAGGCGAAGCGGCTTGCTGTGAGGGAGGCATTCAAAATGCGGGTGCGGGCGCGGGCGACCGCAAAAAGATGTCGCCTGGAAACCAGATGTGCTTCATGTCCGTGCTCGACGATACAAATCAATCCACCAGCGTCGTCCAGGAGGACGCACCAAGCATTCGCCACGCCTATTGTGGTAACAAGCTACGCCGGAAGTTGGACATAGATATACTAGCTGGCCGCGGAACTCGGACCGAGCATTCCGTGATGCCGTGCTTCTGTCATCGCTCCTCACTTGCTAGACGCTGTTGCCGCACGGGCGCTGCCTTTTAATCACCAATAGGCGTAAGCATTTCGCCTTCGGGCAAGTTTCTCCCTGTCGTTGAATCAGCGGAGAGTGGCAAATCCGCATGGGCCTTTGGAATGGAAGAATTAATCGGCCTATCCATAAAGACATCGGTATGTCTTATGTGTTCAGGGGTGTCACGAAATCTAGAGCACGGGCGAAAACCAAATTCCTCATAAATCGCGACTGCGTGGGTCATATATGGCGTGGTGTGGATCAGGACGCGGCGCCGCGACCCTTGAGCGATTTCTGTCAATGCCGACTGCATTAGTTGTCGGCCAATCCCCAACCCTCGGAAACTAGCGTCCACATAGAAGTGTTGCATCTCGCCGCATAACTCGTCGAAGCTACCGAATGCCAACGAGCCGGCAGGAACATGCTCCCATCGAGCGATCAAAAATTTCGCGTCGGCAGAGTTATTGAATTTCTCAACCAGGGACACGCGGTTCTCATGGTGAAACAGAGCTAAGACGTCCGACGAAGCAACACCGTATCTTGGCGCAACCTTTGCATCCCATTGACCAAGCCTTGTACAGAGTCCCTCTGCCGCCTCGAAATCTGCTTGGCTTTGCGCCACGGAGATCGATAACACGCGATTGAACTCCTTCCTTGTTGGCGGCGGATGGACCGGACAACAAACAGTTCGCCGGAGATCGGTTTCTTCAAACACTGTCACGCATCTCGAATGTGTCCCTTGCACTCGATTGTTGTACGTTGTGCGCCCAACTCAGCAATCAATATCCTAACCTTCGCCGTCCTGCCTGATAGCCAGTGGTCGAACCTGGCCAGACCGTTTGGAGACAGATTGCCCCGGTCTGGTGCTGCCGTCCTGAAAAGGAAGTGAAAGAGTACTGAAAATTCGCGGGCGTGCAGGATCTTCTGCAACGGTCATGCCTAGGAAAGGGACCTGCGACGCGACGAAGCACTGGTTCTCGGTCGCCCATAGATCGAACTGGCCTCAACCCAAGCGGACCGATTTGACGGCGCGTCCTACCGTTTGCCCGTTTCCTGCCAAGACACGGCTAAAATTTCAGCCAGATTTCATGGAAATTTCCTGGAACAGTCCGGACATTTCGTCAGCCGAATGCGAGCCTTGTGCACACCTCGGTACGAGCGGAGGCAGCAATGGCAATCCCGGCGATGAAAGCGATCCATGCTATATTTCGTATTCTGAAACGATTGATCGCTAAGAACAAAAACCATGAACCGGAGATAGAGAACCGCATAGAGAACGAAGAGTTTTTGCGGGTGCTTGCTACGCTATGCGATGAGCAACTGATCGATGTTGGCATCTGCCGCCAGCCACGTCCCAGGATTTATCTGCCCCGCTACCCCCATTCTGTGGCGCTACCCAAGTCCGATTATTATCGCCGGGAACCGCCAAGACACTAATCGTTGTCGTTGGTCTGCGATCAGCATTAGATAGCTCAGACCATTCAGTTTGAACGATTGAGACGGTTGCCGCAAGGGGTGTGGGTCGGCCCGGGGGTAATGCTGCGGCTGGGATCCGCAGCATTTCGCTGGTGGATCGGCGCTATGTCAACATATTTTGCTGCAACGGGCCAGGCAGACCGATGCGGAAGGCTAGTCGGTATTTGCCGCGAACTGTTTCGCGAAACCGACAAGCGCCGACACGGTGCCTCGCAAATCTCGCCCGCTTGGTGGGAACACTTCGCTGATCTGACCCGTTGTGCGCCCGTTGGGGAAGTTCGCTTGCCTCGGTGGTGCCGGTCGGACTACAGTCCAGTTTTGCTGCACTGCCCGCCTTGATCGACAGACCAGCACATGCGTTGGCGATGACCTTTGGTTTCTTTTCGTGCGCAATGGCGACACTTGACGCGGCAAGGATTATTGCGGCGCAAAGAATAGCAGTATTCATTGCAACTCACTTTTTAGTGAAAGCTAAAGTTAACGTCACGTTAACAAACTGTCAACGCGGGGTGTCCTCACGACAACAAAGTCGACCGCCAGTGTCCCTCCGGCGCGAAAGCTCTGTTCAGAAATGTTCCATCAACCGGGGCGCCTTTTGACTTTGCCGACCCCGGAGACATCAGAATTTCATGCTGAAGTCCGCCCGAACCGACTGGTCGGAGACACCGGATGCGAACTGTCCGTGGTAGGACACGCCGACCGTGGCGCTGGGGGTGACGGCGAAATCGAGCCCCGCCTCGACCACGGCCGCATCGCGCGCGATCGGGACGCCGGCGACGGAAAATGGCGTGCCGCCCGCGAAGGCCATGGTGGAGAGCGGCGTGACGTCGCCGAAGGTGTGCCGCCAGCCGATCGTTCCCTTCGCGGTGGCGCTGACGGCGCCCAGCATGAAGCCGCTCGACGCGCGCAAGCCGAGCATCGTCAAGGTCGCGTCCGTCGTCGCGGCGGCGCTGGTGAGTGCCGCCGCGCCGCCCTTTTCGGTAAAGCCATCGGTGTGCAGGTTCACATAGGCGAGGTTGGCGAAGGGTTCGAAGCCGATGCCGCCCGCGCGCATGCCATAGCCGAGCTCACCGAACAGCTGCGCCGTGCCGGCGTTGTAGTCGCCCGTCAGGCTGTCGGTGAAGCCCGAGAAGGCAACCGTCCGGTCCGTCGAGATGTTGTGCCAAGTGTAGGCAGCGCCGGTGCGGAAGGCGAGATTGCCCCACTGCGTGCCGCCGTAGAGACCGAGATGGTAATTGTCGCTGGTGCCAGAGGAATCGCGATCCCTCACATTGAAATCGGTGCGGCTGTAGCCTGCGACCGCGCCTAGGCGCCAGGTGTCGAAGACGAGCCCGTCGCCGCCGACGAAGAAGCCGCCGGTCGAGCGCTTGAGCCGCGCCGCGTTGCCGTCGCCGTCGGTATGTCCCCACGAGCCGAAGCCGCTGCCCCAGACCGCGAAGCGGTCGGTGGTGGCGGGCGCGAGCATGGGTTCGCCGTCGGCGTAGCCCATGACCGGGATATTCACCGCGCCGACCGCATCGAAGGCGGCGCGCAGGCGATCGTTGACCGCATCGCGGACGAAGCGGCTGTCCTCGACAAGCGCGGTCTTCGCCGAGGCGTGCACCTCGCCCGAGAGCTGGTCGAGGGCCGAGCGGACGGACAACGCGTCGAGCTGCGCAATGGCGGCGACGAGCGAACTTGACGGCGGTGCGCTGTCCAGGCCGCCGCCGGTCGCAATCTGGTTCGGAGTCAGGCCGACCGAAGCGAAGGTCACGCTGCTGCGGCTCACATCCAGATAGACAGCGTTCGGGTCGTAGCTCAGATCCAAGGACAGGAAGGGCGTGGAAAACGGCGATGACCGAGTTAGGCCAGCGAAGGTGCCCGACACACCGCTGGCGGCGGTCAGGATCGTGTAGTGGCTGCCGAGCGCGTAGACGCCAGGCGCATTCAGGACCTGGACGGTGCCGCCGTTGATGGTGGCCGTGCCGGTCGCATTGACCCGGTCGCCCTGTCCCAGCGCGTTCACCTCGACTTCATAGATCGAGCCGGCACTGAAGGTGATGTTCCCCGCGACGTTTAGCGTGCCGATCGAGTTGCCTGGCGCGATGGTGCCCGCGACGGTCGTGTTGCCGACAGTGCCGGTGCCCTGCAGGCGACCGGCGGCCTGAACGTCGAGCGTGCCGCCAAGCACGCCGTTGACGGCGAGCGTGCCGCCCTCGACGGTGGTCGCGCCGGTGAAGCCATTGGAGTTGCCGGTGAGATTGGTGAACCCGGCGATCTGGCGGACGGTTCCGTCGCCGCTAAGGTTCGTAGCGAAACTATAGTTCGCCCCCGTGTGGTTGAACACCAGCGTGCCGGAACCTTGGAAAAACTGCAAATCGGCGGCTGCGAGGATACCGGGCGCCGTTGCGGCATCACCGATGCCGGAGCCGATGTTGATGGTTCCGGTCGAGGCGGCTGCCGAAGCAACAAGGACAGACCCGGCGCTCACCATGCCGCCGTTCTGGATCGTCAGCGAGCCCGTGCCGAAAGCGCCGACATAGAGATCGCCGGAATTAGTCCACGACGAGTTGGCGCCGTCGACCGTGACGGCGCCGGTCGAGCCGGAATTGGCGCTGGAATTGGCGCCGATATAGCCGTAGGTGTTGCTGACCGTGCCGCCGTTCTTGACCGTCAGCGTGCCGGCGCCGGAATAGCCGACAAAGAGAGCGGTGGAATTGGTCCAGGACGAGCCCGGGCCATCGACCGTGACAGTGCCGGTCGAGCCGGATTCGGCGCCGATATAGCCGACGGAGTTGCTGACCTTGCCGCCGCTCGAGACCGTCAGCGTGCCTTTGCCGTAAACGCCGACAAAGAGACTGCTGGAACTGCTCCAGGACGAGCCGGCGCCATCGACCGTCACAGTGCCGACCGAGCCGAACCCGTAGCCGATATAGCCGGCGGCGCTGCTGACCCCGCCACCGTTCGTGACCGTCAGCGCGCCGGCGCCGGAAACGCCGACAGTGAGATTGCCGGAATTGGTCCACGACGAGTCGGCGCCTTCGACCGTCACGGCGCCGGTCGAGCCGGAAAAGTAGCCGATCGCACTTTGGACGTCGCTAACGGCGCCGCCGTTCTTGACCGTCAGCGTGCCGGCGCCGGAATAGCCGACATAGAGATTGACGGAACTGGTCCAGGACGAGCCGACGCCATCGACCGTCACGGCGCCGATCGAGTCGGAATTGCCGCCGATAGAGCCGACGGAGTTGCTGACCTTGCCGCCGTTTTGGATCGCCAGCGTGCCGTCGCCGGAATAGCCGACATAGAGATCGCCGGAATTGGTCCAGGACGAGCCGGCGCCGTCCACCGTCGCGGTTCCCTTCGAGACGGGCCCGTAGCCGATAATGCCGAAGGTGTTGGTGACCGTGCCCCCGTTCTGGATCGTCAGCGTGCCGATGCCGGAATAGCCGACAGAGAGGCCTGCCGCCTGGGCGCCGGCTGAACCGATGACCGGCGCGTTGGGAGACACCGTGTCGATATGGACTGCGTCGGCGCCGGTTGGGACGCCTCCCGACCAGTTGCCGGCGGTGAACCAGTCGGCTGAGGCGCTGCCGTTCCAATCGTCAGCGAACGACGGCGAAACGGCCATCGGCGCCAATCCAAACCCGGCTATCGATGTAGTGGCAAGAAGGACGCGGCTGAAGCGACGCGCATCGCGCGCCGTCCCGCGCGCAAGTTGAAACAACCCAATCAAATTTCCGTCCCCTCGATTCGACGACATCAGTCGTTCCCCATTTTAGTTACTGTTGATATGCCGTTGGATCGTCAATCCAAGTGCGTCCGTCGCGTCTGGCCCCCAGGCTTCGGGAAGACGGGTTCCGAGGCCGCCACGGCCGAGCCGAAAGTCCATGGGAGCAAGGGTGCGAAGGAGAGGCCCGCCTGTTGATTTCCGGTCTCCCCAGGCTCTTTTGCGACTGGACGCCGAACGCTATCCGCGACGGGAACGGCGAGGTTCAGGCTGACTTCGAGAACCAGCTTCCGGCGAAGCGCCGCGACATAGTCGGCCGGCTCCTTCGGCGATATGACGAAGGCTTGGTAGCCGCCGATGACGGATTGCTCGAAATAGGATGCCAGCGACTGTTCGGCGCTGCCTTCTTGCGCGGGAATGGCGATCGCGTTGATGGTATATCCCCTGCCAAGTGCGTTCAGCCGGCTTGGCTCGACGGGAAGCCCATCATTGTTTTCGCCGTTGGCGGAGATATCGATGACTCTCTTGGCCGCATTCCCAGGAAACTGATCGAGGAGAAGAGCGCCGATGTCGATTGCCGAGGAGACGGAGGTTCCGCGACGGCCCGCGCGGCTGTAGCCAGTATAGCCTTGGGTTCTGATGACCGTCGCGGCCGCTTTGGCGTCTTCGGGCCCGCAGATTGTCGTCCAGGGCAAGACGGTGCGCGAATGCCCCGGACTCGACCATTCGAAATAGGTCACGCCGATGCAACCGAAATAGTTCCGGCCGATGGCGGCGATGATCTCCGGCGAGGTGAGTGCTGCGGCATGTCCCTCGCGCTGCAGGTCGGCGGTCTTCGGATCGATTGAAGACGAGAAGTCGACCGCGAAAGCGACGGCGACATCGACATCCGCGGCATGTGCTTCCAGACCCCAGCACAGCGAAGCCGCAAGGACACCGGCATGGGTCAGGGTGGCCAGAGCCGGTAGCGAGCCGGTTCGCTTTGACAGCCCAATGCCCTTCCTGCCCGTCGGCTGTGGAAGGTTGCCTACGGACACTGTTTGCATGTCCACGGGACAGCAATCCGCTACGGGCAATGGATCGTCATCCTGATGTGCGCTTCCGGACATGTCATTCTCCATTTCAGACGTTGGTCATTCTCTTGAGCTGACCGCCTTCAACATGTGGAAATCTGATCGCTGGACTTGGTCCCGATGCCGAACAGCAGCAGATCGGCCTTGGCCCACAAGAAGTAGCAACCGAGCAGGGTCAGGGGCATGACGGGCGTCGCGAGCGACCCGCCCACCCAGGCATCCGGCAAGGCCGAGCCGAGGGCGAGGGTTGTCGTCAGCATTGCCGGCAAGCGACTGGCGAGGACAGCGCCGCGGAACGGATCGGGCCAGGACGCCGGCCAGACCAGAACTGGCGTGCCCGGAAGATGCAAGGCGCTGCCGAACTTGCCCACCGCATGCAGCAGCCCGGAGGTCGCCGCAAGCAGCGGATCGCCGAGGAGCAATAGGGAGATGCCAAGTCCAACCGCGCCAATGCCCGACAGGAAGTCGCCCAGCCGATTGAGATTGACGTCTGGCGCATCCGGCCTCGCCCAAGCCCGGTGGTACGCCTCGCCACCGCAGAAGAAGATCAGCGTCGTCAATGTCAGCGCGACAGCACTGCCGCTGCCGGCGAAAAACTCAATCGTTCGCGCCGTGATCGCGTTTCCCCAGTGCGAACTGGCCGGCGCGGTGGCGATCTGGACCGCAATACCGGTAACAAGGCCGAGCGCGTTGCCGCTGTTGTAATAGCCGCCGGGTCCCCGCATGCGGGCGCGAAGCGCAGACGCCAATCGCGCAGGCGGAGGAAGGCTTGCCCACGCTGTCATCGCGGCAATTCCCTGGTTCCGGCGCCGAAAAGGATCATGATATGTCCCTTTGATCTGAATTGACGGATGGGTGCGCACTGGCAGCGACCGCAGCGCCGAAGGGGTGAATTGGTCCGGCCCCGAAGGGTGTGCCCGCCGTTCGGTTCGACATCGCGACGGATAGGATCGCAACAAGGATGATCGCCGCGCCCAATGCGCCCAATGGCGAGTTCCGCTCGCCGAGAAAGATTGCAGCGCCCAGTGCCCCGAAGACGCTTTCGGCACTGACGATCACGGCCACGTGGCTGGCCGGGGTAAAGCGCTGGGTGACGATCTGTATGCCGAAAGCGACCGCAGTGGAAAACACGCCGAGAATCCCCAGTTCGGGGCCGGCTGCCAATGCGGCGCCGAGCGACAGGTTGCCTTGCATTACCCCGAGCGGCAGGGCGAAGGCGGCGGCGAGGAGGAACTGCGCCGCCGCGGCGGTGAATGGACGCCCATGGGCCTGCATGTGCCGGCCAAGTTCCACCGTCCAAAGCGCATAGCAGGCAGCCGACAGGATGGCGGTGAGATCGCCGCCGCTGAGACTGGCAACCCCGCCCGACAGAAGCATAGCGCCGACCACTGTCAGCCCGGCGGCGAATATGAGGCTCGCCGTCGGGCGCTCGCCTATGAGCAGCCAGGCGGCGAGGGGCGTCATCACCGTTGCCGTGCTTATCATGAAGCTTGCATTCGTGACGGTGGCGCCGAGATAGCAGAGCTGCTGCAGCGTGACGGAAACGGCAAACAGCACTCCAATCCTCACCAGGCTAGAAAAATGCGCCGGCCCGGCAGGCAGTCGCCTTTCGGTCAAAACAAAGGGCAGCACGAGCAACCCGCCGATCAGGCAGCGCAAGCCGACGGCACTGAGAGCATCGAGGTGGGCAAGCACCGTCTTTTGCGCGACATTGCCGAAGCCCCACAGGGCAGCTGCAAGCAGCAGCAGTAGATTGGCCTTGAGCAGTGACATCCGCCGCACCCCTTCGGACCACTGCATTTTGCACAGTGGTCCCGACGTATTGGGGGCCGCAGCGGTTCGATCCGCCACCACCGGTGTGTCAGCCCAGCCGCCCCTATTAAGCGAATCCTAATTGATCCACCGTCACGACTGCGTTTGCGCGCTTGGCTCCGCTGTTTGCGAAGCGTTAGTTTTGAGTTAGGGTTTCGTCAGATGGGAAGCTATTAAGCAAATGCAAGGTGATAAAAGCGTCGCTGCAAGTAAGATTTTACTCTTCGGTGGCTTCCGCCTTGAAAAGGAACCTGTCGGTCGAATCCGGCTGACCGGAAAGCGAGGTGCCGCAATCATTGCCTATCTGACCCGGTGTCCAGATATGGCGGTACCGAGGGAAAGGCTGGCCGACCTCCTGTGGGGCGAAAGCGACAGCGAACACTCGCGCAACAGCCTGCGGCAGACCCTCAGCGTCCTGCGTCGGGATCTGTCACGAGCGGGTGTCGATCTCATCCATTCCGGCAGGGAGGTGATCGGCCTAAGGGCGGACGCGGTGCGAGTTGACGTCGAGGAGTTTGAATCCGGGCGCTCCGCCCGTTCAGCACAAGATCTCGAAACGGCGTTGGCGCACTACACCGCACCGTTTCTCGACGGGTTTTATCTCGGCAGCAACGCCTTCGACGATTGGGCGACATCGGAACGCGACAGGCTGCAGAGCCGAGCGCTCGAGTCCTTCGAAAAACTGGCCCGTCTCGTCGACGAGGACACCGGGTTGGCCCTCGCCGACCGGGTTCTGGCAATGGAGCCGACCAGGGAGGCTTCCTACCGGCTGAAGATGGAACTGCTTGCTGCCTGCGGCCAACGAGACAGGGCCATGCGGACATACGAGGCATGCAGAGGTGTTTTGAAGAAGGAGTTCGGCGTCGACGTCAGCCCTGAGACTCGGGCATTTTGGCAATCCTTGCTGTCGGGGGCCGATACGGGGTCAACTCTGCAGTCGGCGAACGGCGTTTCGGCCAGCCAGCGCCCCGGACGTCCCTCCATCAGCGTCGCCGACTTCGTCAATCTGACGGGCAGGCGGGGCGATGACTTTTTCGCCAGGGGGCTTGTCCAGGATATCACGACGGCGCTTTCCGAGGTGGCCGACTACGTCGTGCTCTCCGGCATCCCGCCTGGGGAGAAGAACGGCTCTGGCGAAGAAGCCAAAACGCCTGCGGTGCATCGGGCACGGTACACGCTGAGCGGCAGCGTCCAGAGGTCCGGCGAGGGACTGAGAGTCAACATCCAACTTGTGGATGCAGTCACCGGTCAAAACGTTTGGGCACAGAAGTTCGACGGCCACTCCGAGAACGCTCTCGAATTCCAGGACAGGATCGCAAAATCGGTGGTTCTGGCCGTGATCCTTGAACTTCAGCTGACCAACTGGAAAGTTCGCGACAAGAGCCCACCCGGCCCCCCTGAAGTGCGCAGGTTGGTGAACGAAGCTCTGATGAAGTATTTCGAGATGACCCGCGACTCGCTGTTGGTCGGCATAGAGCTTGCCGAGAAGGCTGTTGCGCTGGGCCCCGATAACGCCCGCGCGCAACGGACGCTCTCGATCGTAATCACCATGGGAATAGCGTTTGGCGCGATGCCTCGGAAACCGGGGCAGATCGAGTATGCGCTTGCGCTTGCGGAAGCCGCTGTAAGGGCGGTGCCGGATGATGAAATCGCCAGATGCATCCTGTCATTCGCTCTGGAAAGTTCCGGTCGTATCGATGATGCGATAGCCGAATGCCGGCATGCGATCAGCGTCAACCCAAGCTACCCCAGCGGCCACGGTGACATAGCGATGCTCTTTGCCTTGCGCGGAGAGGTCCGTGAAGCGCAACATGAGGCCAACGAGGCGATCCGGCTTGGAACGCATGACGTCATCGACTTCTGGCGTCACCTCAGTCTGGTTGTGGCGTTGTTCGCCGACGGAAAGGATCGGCAGGCTCTGGAAGTGGCCCGAAAGGTGGTCAGGATAAAGCCTGGCTTCGTTCGCGGTGCGCTCTACTGGGCCGCAACGGCGGCGGCAACAGGAAGCAGCGAAGAAGCCTCTCGCGCCATCCATCATTGCCTGTCACAGCTTCCACATCTCAACCTCGACAACGTCTGTCCGGGCTTTCTGCCACGCTACGTAAAGGATCACCATCACGCCCGATTCATGGAGATGTTATCGAAAGCCGGCCTTCCAGGTTTCTAACGCCACTGCACGCGGCGGGTTCTAGTGACTTGCGCCCCAGCTTGCGCTCGAGCAGACGATGGTAAACGCCCGTCGCCTCGTAGACGATGCGCTCGGGTGTGAGTGGTGCCAGCCAGCCCACCAGTTGTCCAGGCCGGCGGCGTCGTTGGCGCCTGCCGGTCGATGCCGTCCGGCAGCAGGTGGACGTCGAGCTGATCTTTCGAGATGTCGACCCCGACGGTATATGCTATAGTTTTAGCCATATTTTCCGTGTCCTGTGCTTGTCCTGCCGCAGCCGGCTTGACGCCGCGCGCTGTGAGGGAGCCTCATATTGGTACGTCCGTCGGCTCGTGCCCAGAACCTCGGACATAGTTTTGGCTTCAAGCTGAACCCAGGCGGCGGCGTATAATCAGGTCCCAGCGGGTACTTGCGATTCCGGCATCTAACTGTGCGCTGTCTCGCCTTCATAAGCCGGTGCGCAAAAAAGTAGCCTGTCTAAGCGTCGACATCGCCGAGCTCTTCGACGTGAGGAAGGCCCGCATATCTTCACAGGTACGCATTGACTGACTAGGCGCTCTCTTATATACCTAGTGAGCGGGTAGGGACAGCAGCATGGCCAGACCAAGAAGCGACGAGAGACGGAGCGCGATCATGTCGGCGGCGATCCGCGTCATCGCCTCCGAGGGACTGGGCGCGGCGACAGCGACGATCGCCAAGGAGGCTGAAGTCTCCAACGGCTCCCTGTTCACCTATTTTGACACAAAAGCCGACTTGTTCAATCAGCTCTACATAGAGCTAAAAACTGAGATGGCTTCGGCCGCCCTGGACGGGCTCCCGACTGAGTGCGATATCCGCGAACAGTTGCTCCGCACATGGACCAATTGGTTGCGATGGGCGACGTCCTGCCCCGAGAAGCGCCGGACGCTGGCGCATCTCGACGTATCGGATGAGATCACCTCGGAGAGCCATCAGACCGCGAGCCGGACGGGGGCTGGCATCGCAATGCTTCTTGAGCGGAGCCGTGCGAACGGGCCAATGCGCGATGTGCCGCTCGGGTTCGTTGCCGCTCTGATGGGCGCTCTGGCGGAAGCGACGATCGACTTCATCATCCGTGACCCGGCCAACGCCGACAAACATGGCAAGGCCGGGTTCGAAGCGCTCTGGCGAATCGTCGCCTAAATTTTTTGGCCCATAAAAGACTGACTAGACAGACATCAAACGGAGACAACTATGCCGAAAACGGCTTTGCAGAATGCATCAGGCGGCAAGGCGTACATCATCACCGGCCCGACCTCCGGCATAGGTCGCCTCGCGGCACTCGAACTGGCAGATTGCGGTACGGTCGTTCTGGTCGGCCGCGACCGCAATAAGCTCGACGAAGTACAAAAGATCATCGGGCAGAAAGGGCAGCACGCGGTGTCGGTCGTGTGCGACCTGTCGGATATTTCCAGCGTACGACGTGCGGCTGCAGAGATCATAGCGCTCGATCTTCCGATTGCCGGTCTGCTCAACAACGCGGGTATCATGCCGGTGCACGCGACGAGGAACGCGCTGGGCTGGGACATGACATTCGCGACGAACCATCTTGGCCCGTTTGCATTCACGGAGGCTCTTGTGCCGCACCTCCCCGACGGAGCTAACGTTTTCTTCGTCGCTTCCGGCGTGGAAGACCCCGAACGGAAGCCTGCCGTGTCTGCGGGTTTTCGCGGCGGTCGCTATGTCTCGGCGGAATCGAGCGCGCGCGGTGAGTGGAAGCCTGGCGGCTCCGCGAAGCCGGGCTTTGACGCCTATGCGACGTCCAAGCAGTGCACACTCGCCACAGTCATAGTGTTCGCCCGCGAGACCCCACGGCTGCACTTCAATGCCGTCGAGCCGGGCTTCAATCCGACCACCGGCCTCGGGCGTGACGCCAGCGCCACTGTGCGCTTCTTCGTGGCATGCATCGCTCCGCTGCTGGTGCCGCTTCTTATGCCCTTCATGAAATTCTTGAGCACCCCGAAGCGGGCCGCGCGGATGATCGCGAAAGTCCTGGTCGATACATCCGGTCAGACCGGCGTCTACTACGACGAGAGCGGCCACCCGATGCTCGGCTCCACGCTCGTGCGAGACCCGAAATTCCAAGATCGCGTCGTCGCGGAGACGCGCGCCTTGCTGGCAACTGTTCCAGCATAGGCGGAGAAGATGTGATTTTGTTCTTCCGAGCAGGATCGCCTCATGACTGATCTGGCCAGCATGCCGAATCGCGGTGCCGGCAGCGCACGCGCCTGGCGCTCGTCACCGGTGCATCCTCCGGCATCGGTCGGATCTTCGGCCGACGGTTCGGCGCCGACGAGAGGCTTGCGGGCAATGCTGCAGCGCTGATGGGCTGAGGCCAGGTGCCTCGTCAATCTCTATGCGATTGCGACCTGTATGGTCGCGCTCGCGCCGTACATAGATCACGTCAACATCTACGCTACCTACTGGTATCTGGAGGCAACCGCCGACCTCGTGCGCGACATCGCCGTGACCAGATCCTTCCTCTAGTGAGTGATGCCGCCAAATCGCCGATGGCGATATGCCTTCGCTGCCGTTCTCCACCGGTCGACGCCAGCTGCGTGCTTATCGACGTGACAAGCGTAAGCCAGCGCCACCACCATTCTCTGGAATAAATTCTATGCCAGCGGCTTCGAATGCTTCGCGGATTGCAATTAGATTGTTGCGATGGGGGACGCGCAATCCGCGTTCGAAGTCCACAACGGTGGCACGCGAAACACCTGCAGCGTCAGCAAGTTCAGCCTGGCTCCAGCCGAGCATTGCCCGTGCGCCTCTGCATTGCTCGACGGAAATTTGGTTCATCAAAAAAATCAGACTTTTTGTTTGACTTCTAGGCAAAAGTCAGCTTTAATGACTGATATAAGGCAAATTGGCTGACCTAATGGGCAGGGACTCGGATCGTGACTGATTCCGACAATACCACGACTTTGCAGCCCGTCACCGACACAACCTCACCTGTTCGAACGCTAAACTCAAACCGACGTGCATCGGCGTGCCGAACAGAGCAGTACACCGATCCCGCCCTGCCGATTTGGCTCAGATGGCAGCACGCGCAAAAGCGGACCGAGCGGCTCTGCCGTCAGCAGCAGCGGCTGGAGCGGAAACTGATCGAAATGGTTGGACCTCCTTGCGCGACGGCTCAATCGTTTGACGGCGAGATGGCGGAAGCTGATTTTGTGGCTTATCAGGCTCGCTGGGATGCCGCCGATGGCCAGCTTGGATACTCGGCCACATTGCAGGCAGAAGTCGAGGCTGCGGAGCGTGCTGCGGATTTGCTCGAGATGCTGTCCCGGACCCCGGCCACGTCCCTTGCGGGAGTGGCGGCCAAGCTCGATGCGGTCCTGAGGGAAGGGCAGCCTTCTGAGGACGATCCTGAGTTTCCGTGGCCGCAGATCCGTTCTGTATTGGAGGACATTGTCAGGATTGGCCAGCAGACGGGGCTGTGCACTTAAGCCTGAGGATCGAGGAGGCGAACACCCTCACCCTTTTGGCCGACGGGCAAGAACTCGATGCCGGCCCTGGTCAGGGCTGCTTCGATGGCCTGCATCGTGCTGATCCGGGAATCGACCTTGCCGTTCTCCAACCGGGCCAGCGCGTTGAGCGAGACGATCGCCTTGTCGGCAAGCTCCTGCTGCGACCAACCAAGCAAAGCCCGCGCGGCTCGAATCTGTCGTGGACTGACCATGCGTCCACAATCGGTAGGCACATGGTCTTTGCCACCTATAGGGTTATTTTGAGCCTCATAAGGTATATTAAGTGGCTGAATGGCCTGCTTGCCGAGAGTGGCCTTTGAGTGTGGCGGTAGAGCTCCTCTCGGCGGAAATCTTTGGAGCGTCGGAAGGCATTGTTGAAACCCCAACGTCCAGTCCTGCTTCGGACAACGCGCAAGCCAACGGTCGAGAGCGACCCTCATCCCGCCGATCGGCATGTCGGCAGGCAGATTGCGACGGTTCGCGTCCAGTCGGACGTCTCACAGGGCCAGCTCGCCCGGGCCATTGGCATCAGTTTCCAGCAGCTCCAGAAATACGAGAACGCGCGCAATCGCGTCAGCGCCTCGATGCTCTACGAGATCGCCACCTCGCTTGGCGTTCCCGTCAGCCGGCTCTTCGAAGGACTGCCCGGAAACGACGAGAGCCGCGAACGTGCGCGGCCCTTGCCGGTCGATGAGCGGCTGGAGTTCATCGCCAGCGCCGAGGGGAGGCACCTGATCGAGGGGCTGATGAACCTTCCCCCGCGCGTTCGCGGTCGCGTCTCTTCGCTGATCGCGGCGTTGGGGGAGGAGTTGGCGTTGCTCGACAAGAAGGACGATGACGAGGCCGCGGGCGAGACTGCGCAAGGCGATCGCAGGGTATCGTGACGCCGGCTGTCCCCGTCAGGCGAATTTTCTGGCGGCAGGGATGTCGATGCGGCCGCGGGCCGGGTGTATGTCGATCTCGACGCCGAATGCCCGCGAGCGCCGGGCGAATCCCTCGAGGATTTCCCGCGCGGCGGCTCCCGTGGCGGCGAGCGGTACCAGCCTTCCTGTCGCCGATCCGGGAGAATGAGGCGCTGTGCCGATCGTAACGGGCAGAAGATCTATTTCCGTGAGGCTTTTGCCCGCATCATAGCGGCAGGCGGCGACGATGCTTTGCCAGACCTCCGGCGGATTCCACTCCGTCTCGTCGGCGTGTACGTGGAAGAGGAAGTTGCCCAGGCCATAGAAGATCCCCGAGCCGTTGTAGATTTCCATCGCCTGCAGAACCGGAGCGCCGTGGCTGACGAAGAGGCTGGCGCCTGCGTCGATGCAGGTCCGGGCGAAGCTTCGCACCCAGCGCGGCACGTCCTGCCAGCCCGGCTCCCAATGATGGTGATGCAGGTAGGCGATCACGAAATCGCCTTGCGCTGCCGCGCGCCGGATGGTCGACAAATGGGCGTCCGCACTCTCCGGATCGATCTCGATGAGCCGACCGAAGTCGGCGGCTTGCGTGAACACGGTGCCGTAGAAATTGATCTCCTTGCCGGCCGTCACCTCCAACGGATCCTCCGGCTGCGCGTAGTTGGTGAGCTCGAAGGCCGAGCACTGCAGATGTTCGCCAAGCCTTGCCAGTCTGCGCAGATGCCCGTCCGGCACCCCGATCTTGCGAACGGTCTTGAGCCTGTTTACGCCCGGGCGGGCAGGGCGGAACGCGGTGCGGTCCTCGGCATACATGCTCGCGGGGCCGGGCCCCGCATCGAACGCAAGAAGCGCGACCTCTCGCCCGCCCAGCCGCTGGCGGCCCGGTTTGCTGGCACTGGCCTCGTCGGTGCCGATGCCGGCATGGAGGAAGCCGCGGCGGTTCACTTCCTCAAGCGTCGAAAGAATGCCGCCGGCGCCGAGATCGAAAG
The DNA here is from genome assembly GCF_006439375.1 of Mesorhizobium sp. B4-1-1. Classification (NCBI taxonomy): domain Bacteria; kingdom Pseudomonadati; phylum Pseudomonadota; class Alphaproteobacteria; order Hyphomicrobiales; family Phyllobacteriaceae; genus Mesorhizobium; species Mesorhizobium sp. B4-1-1. The sequence goes on along the minus strand of NZ_VFTH01000032.1, from coordinate 100 downwards.
CGTGGTTGTTGGCAAGCGCGAGTGCGTCGTAACCATCGCCTCCGAAGGCGCCTCGCCGCCCTGGGACGGCACGGACGACAAGGGCGAGCTTTATGGCTAT
>NZ_VFTH01000031.1:0-43196 GCF_006439375.1 Mesorhizobium sp. B4-1-1 | reverse complement strand
CATGGCCGGCCTCGGTCAGTCCCCTGACGACGTAGTCGGCGGTTCTCGGATCGTCTTCAACAAGCAGAAGTCGCATCGCCCCGTGCTGTCCTTGCCGCCTCAACCTCACCGGCATGGTAGCGCCGGCTGCGGCTTTTTCTTGGCCGGTCTCTATTTCTTCGCTTGACGCGGTTCCTGACGGAAATCCCGCGTCACCCGTTGCTGGAATTGCTCTAACCATCTGTTTTTACGCGCTGCCGGAGCGAAGGCCGCAACACATTTTTGCGAGAAGCGTTTTAGTCGAGCAGGGCCTGTTCGTCTTCGTCGATCAGGTTCCTCAGCGTCATATAGAGAACGATGACCACGATGCAGCCGAGGAAGGTCAGGCTGGTGGTGGTGGTGCCGAAGCCCATGCCGCCATATTCGACCGGTTGCGACAGCAGGTCGCCGAAGGAGGCGCCGAACGGCCGGGTCAGGATATAGGCGAGCCAGAAGGCGAGGATAGAGTTCAGGCCGAGGAAGAACCAGGCGAGCGCGATCGCCGCGATGACACCGCCGAAGATGAGGCCGGTGGCGAGATAACCCATGCCGAAACGCTCAGCGACCAGATCGCCGGCGGCCGTGCCGAGCGAGAAGGTGAAGAGGATCGCCAGCCAGTAGAAGATCTCGCGCCTGGTGGTGAAGATGGTGTGGATCGAGAGCGTCCTTTCGCTGGCGTACCAGGCCGCGAAAGTCAGTGCGAGGGCGGCCGAGAAGACGATCGTCGTCGTCTCCAGCCGCACGCCGAAATTGTCGACGAGGTTGTCGGTGACCAAGGTACCGACGACGCTGATCAGCACCACCGCCAGCCAGTAGGCCCACGGCACGTAGCGCTTCCGCGCGAACTGAAGGACGAGCGCGACGACGAGGATGCCGCCCATGATCAAGGACGTGACTGTAAGGCCGAGGCCGAGATTGACGGCGAGATAGTCGGCCGCCGTCTCGCCCATGGTCACCGCCATGATCTTGATCAGCCAGAAATCGATGGTGACATCCGGGACGCGGTTCAATTCGGACTCGTGTGCATGGCTTGCTACGGTCATGGCGATATCCATCTCCGGTTCCTCCGGCGCTTACTTGCCAAGAATCTTCATGGCCTGGGCGAAGAAGTCGTCGGCGCGCTTGTCGTCGTCGGCGTTGCAACGCTCGATGCCCTTCGTCTCCAGTTCGGAAACCTTGTTCTTGTCGGCATCGTTGGGCTTCGCCTTGGCTTCGGCGGCGCGCAGGTCCTTCAGCGCCGTCTCGCAAGGCGTCGGGGCGGCAACGGCCGAGGCCAGCGGAGCGGCGATCGCGGCAGCGGCAAAGGCGAAAGCAAGGGCAAATTTGTTCATGACTCTATCCTGATGCTGAAGGCCGATATTCGGCGCCTGTTCACGCCGCCTCAAAATTCCGTGCGGCGATCGTCAGGCTAGACGGGCGAATTCACCGCAGCCTGTCTGGGCGCTTACAAATTCGTAAGGTCGGCCGAAAACCTCCGCCGGGCCTCGTCATCGCGCGGCGGAAGGGTTAGAGAAGCCTTGGCGCCCCTGTCGACGCCGCAGCGGTGAGAAAGAATGGCCTACGCATCCCTCAGATCGGCGCCGAAGGCGTTCGACCAGCACAAGCGCCTGATCGTCGTGCAGGTGGCCGCCGTGCTTGCCGTCATCCTGCTCCTGTTCAGCAAGCCGGCGCTGGCCGAAGGGTCGGGCGGGCACGAAATCGTCGAGACGATCGGGTTCGCGATGGTGCTGATCTGTTTCCTTGGCCGGCTGTGGAGCATCCTCTTCGTCGGCGGCAGGAAGAATGACGAGCTGATCATGTCCGGTCCGTTCTCGATGACCCGCAACCCGCTCTATTTCTTCTCGACCGTCGGCGCTGCCGGCATCGGCCTGATGTTCGGCTCGCTGCTGGCCGCCGCGATGCTTGGCCTGGCGAGCTTCCTGGTCTTCCGCTTCACCGCGCGCAAGGAGGCCGAATACCTCGCCGGCAAGTTCGGTGCGGCTTACGCGGCTTATGCCGACCGCACGCCGCGCTTCTGGCCGAATCCGCTGCTTTACCGCGACGAGGCGCAATGGCTGTTTTCGACGCGCGCGCTGAGGAACACATTCCGCGACGGGCTCTATTTCCTGGCACTGTTTCCGGTCATCGAGGCGGTGGAGTATTTCCGCCTCAGCGGCGATCTGCCGACGCTTTTTACGGTCTATTAGGTCTCCGGCGCGGATTTGGCCGGCGGCTATGCTTTGCCTTGGCAGGCGGCATGCTTGGAGATTGACTGAAGCGCCCATCGCGATCGTCATCCTATGGCGGAGCAAGGAGCGAAGCGACGCGCGCAGACCGTAGGATCCATGCCATTACTTTGAAGCGTCACAACGGTGCAGAATTCTGCCTCGCTGCATTCCACGGCTGAGGGCACGGCATGGATTCCAGGGTCTCCGCGACGCCGCTTCGCGGCTGCTCCGCCCTGGAATGACGAAGCTGGGAAGCTTCCGCCAATCTCCAGCGTTACGCGATCAGCGCCCCTTGTCGCGCGCGGCGCGGCGCGTGCTCTGCAGAAGAATTGCCAGGCAGCCGGCGAGAAGCAGCCAGCCGCCGGCGAGCGGCGGCAGTCCCAGGAACTTCACCGCGGCGGCGATCAGTGCAATGAGGATCAGCGCCAGCAGCGCCAGGCTGCCGTCGTCGACGAACATGCCGACGAGCTCCTTGAAGACAAGACGGATCATGATCATCGGGCGACTCCTTCGACCGGCGTCGGATAGGCGCCGCGCAGCCAGCGCACGATGGCGAAGGATGCGGCGGCAATGATGGCGAAGATGGCGAGCAGAGCGAGGTCGGCGCCCGGCCATTCGGCACCGAGGCCTTCGCCGGTCCAGAACACGCCGAAGCTGGTCAGCATCAGCCCGACGACGAATTTCAGTGCGTTTTCCGGCACGCGCGCCAAAGGCCGGTGCACGGCGAGGCCGATCAGCATCACCAGCACGAAGGCGGCCAGCGCGCCGAGGCCGGCATAGAGCGTCTGGCCATGCGCGGCGCCGACGGCGATGACGATGAACACCACCTCGACGCCTTCGAGCAGCACCGCCTTGAACGACGCGACGGCCGCAAGATAGTCGGCGCGGCGGTCATCGGCCTGCCGCTGCAGCGCCGCCGTCTCCTTGGAAAAGGCCTGCTGCTCGTCATGCAGCGCGATGACGCCGACGCTGCGCAGGATCGCTTTCCTCAGCCAGCGCATGCCGAACAGGATCAAAAGCACGCCGACCACGAATTGCAGGACGGTGATGGGAACGAGCGCCAGCAGCGGTCCGAACGCCAGCACCAGCGCCGCCAGCACGGCAAGCGCCAGCGCCGCGCCGGTCAGCGCCGGGCGCCAGCTGCGCGTCACGCCGACGGCGAGCACGATCGTGAAGGCTTCGACCACCTCGACGAAGGAGGCCAGGAAAGAGGCCGTCACGGTGGAAAGTATGGGTGTCAGGCCATGCATGCAGGCATCCTATAGTCCGGAATCATCAGTTGGCGAGAACGATACAGCGCTCGGGCGGCAGCGAGAATGCCAGGAACGAGCCGACCGGGGGTGCCTCGGGCCAATCGAGGCGGACACGCTGCGGACCAAGCTCCACCGCCAGCCGCCAGCAGCGGCCCTGGAAGGCGCTCGACAGCACCTTGCCCTGCAGCCGGTTGCCGGGATGCGCCTCGGCCGGCCGCGCGTCTTCCGGCCGGACCACAAGCATGCCATCGCCTGATTTCGCCCCGGGCGTGCGCAGGCTGTCGGCGGCGGCGCCCCGCACACTGAACAGCCCGTCGCGCACGGTGCCGGGCACCACCGAAAAGCCGCCGATGAAACCGGCGACGAAGGAATCGGCCGGTGCCTCGTAGATCGCGAACGGCGTGTCGAACTGGGCGATGCGGCCGTCGCGCATCACAGCGATGCGATCCGAAACGGCCATGGCTTCGGCCTGGTCGTGCGTCACATAGATGACGGTGGCAGCTTCGCGCCGCACCAGCTCCATCATCTCGATGCGCATGTCCTCGCGCAGTGCCGCGTCGAGATTGCTGAGCGGCTCGTCGAACAGCATCAGCGCCGGCCGCGCCGCGAGGCAGCGGGCGATGGCGACACGCTGCTGCTGCCCGCCCGACAGCTCCGAGGGGTAGCGGTCTCGATAGGGTGCGAGCCGCGCGACCTCCAGCGCATGGCCGACGCGGGCGGCGATCTCCGGTTCGGCGAGGCGCTGCGCGCGCAAGCCGAAAGACAGGTTGCCGGCCACTGTCATATGCGGCCACAGCGCGTAGTCCTGGAACACCATGCCGATTCGCCGCTTTTCCGCCGGCAGGACGGATCGTTCGCTCCAGACGACACGGTCGCCGAGCGCGATCATGCCGCTGTCGGGGTCGATCAGCCCGGCAATGCTGCGCAACAGCGTAGTCTTGCCGGAACCGCTCGGGCCAAGCAACGAGACGACCTCGCCGGCCTTGATGGCAAGGTCGAGGTTGCTGAGCACGGCGCGGCCGCCGAGCGACTTCGAGATGCCGGCGCAGCGGAGCGAGGCGGTCATGACGGCTCTCTCGACTTGGCCGGAATGCCTTGCGGTCGGCCGAAGGCAATGAAGCGCTTGAGCGGATACCAGATCAACGCCGCCGCACCGCCGGCAGCGGTCATGGCGGCCAGCGCGATGGCGCAGGCCAGTCCGTCGCGATCATGGCTGAACAGTTTCAGGATCAGGGTCGGCGCCGGCGGACCGCTTTGCGGAATGAGCATCTGCGACATCGGCAATTCGAAGACGGTGCGGATGAAGGTGAGCAGAAAGGCTGTGACGACGCTGAGCAGGATCAACGGCAAAGTCACCGATATGAGACGCCGAACGGCTCCGATGCCGGAGAGCCGCGCGGCGTCGGTCAGGCTCGGCGCCAATTGGCCGATGGCCGAGAGGATGACCACCAGGCAATAGGGCAGAGCCGCGGCGACATAACCCATGACGAGCAACGAGCCGTCGCCATAATGCGGAAACGGCCAGTCGCGGAAGCCGGGCAACCGGTTCCAGACCAGGATGTAGCCGAAGCCGAGCACGATGCCCGGGATCGCGACCGCGCCGAGCGACAGGCCAAGCACCGCGGTGCGTATGACCGGGCTCGACCGGTCGAGCTGGGCCGCGAGCAGCAAGGCCAGCGCGCTGGCGATGATCGCGGTCAGGCCGGCATAGAAGAGGCTGCGCATCAGCCCGTCATTGGCTGGTGTGTCGAGGCTGAGCGCGGCGTCGAGGTTGGCCAAGGTAAAGTTGCCGGGCTCGAGACCATGGCCAAGCGTGCTGGTCAGCGACCTTGCCGCGATCGCACCAAGCGGCAGGATCAGCGCCAGGAATGCGACCAGCAGCGCCATCGCCAGAACTAGCCAGCGCCAGGCACCGAGCCGATAGCGCCGGGCCGGCCTGGCCCGTCCGGAAATCAGCCGGGGATCGGCGCGGCGGCGCAGCAGCCTGTCGGCCATGACGACGAGCAGCACCAGCGCCAGCAGCACCAGGGCCTGCGCGCCGGCGGCGGGGAAGTCGACGGGGTAGTCGCTTGCCGCGGCATAGATGCCATAGGTCAGCACGCCGAAGCTCGACATCCTGGCAATCGTGGAGGCCAGGCCGAAATCGGAGAGCACTTCGGCGAAGCTGGCGATGAAGCTGAGCACGATTGCCGGCGCCAGCAACGGGCCGTTGACGCGCAGCCAGATCCGCACCGGTCCGGCGCCCGACAGGCGCGCCGCGTCCTCCATCTCGCCGCCCAGTCCCGCCAGCGCGCCGCCGATGATGAATGCCGCGAGGGGGAAGAGGCTCAGCGTGTGCACGAAGACCAGGCCGCCCAGCCCGAAGAAGGAAGCACCGAGCCACGGCGGCAACAGGCCGAGCTGTGCCAGGTAGCCGCCCGAGGACATCAGCAGCACCCAGGCCAGCGCCTTCAGGTAGGACGGCGTCAGGAACACAAGCCAGGGCACCAGGGAAACCGGGCCGCGCAGCGGAATCTCGCAACGCTGCACCAGCACGGCGAAGGCGCCACCGAGGATCGTCGTGGTCAGGGCCGCAAGCAGGCCGAGCTCCAGCGAATGCAGGATCGAGCCGGCGACATAGGGTGAGGAAAGGATGCGCGCGAGCGGTTCGGCGCTGACGAGAGCCTGCGCGCCATCGACCGCGAACAGTCCGGGCATGACGGCCTGCAGCAGCACGAGCGCAAGCGGCAGGCCGATCAGCAGGGCGAAGACCGCATAGACCGCCAGCGGCCCGCCAAGGCGCGCCAGCGCGGGCAAGCGCCTGCGCGCCCACCCGCTCGAACCGATGCCGCCGGCGGCGACATCGAATTTCTGCACCATCGTCATTGCCTGGCGAGCGCGGTCACTGGACGAACTTTTCCTTGTACCACTGCTTCCACTCCGTCTCGTGCGCCGAGGCGGTCGCGTCGTCGAGATGGGTATAGGCGATGCTGGTCTCGCGGCCGGGCTTGGGGTTCACGCCCTTGACGATCGGAATGTAGAAGAAGTCGGTGTCGTCGCCGTTCTGCATCGCGGCCTGGCCATCGGCGCTGGTGACGAAGTCGATGAACTTCTTCGCGGCATCCATGTGCTGCGTCTTGGCGCTGATGCCGAGGCCCTGCGGCAGCGACACCGAACCCTCGCTCGGATAGACGGCGATGACCGGCTCGCCGGCGGCGATCTTGGAGAAGATGGCGCTGTCCTGGTTGATGCCGACGGAGGCGTCGCCGGTGAGCACGGCCTTGTTGACCTTGCCGCCGCTGGAGAGCCCCGAGAGCGACTTGTTGGTCAGCGTCTTGGCGAGCAGCTCCTTGCCGGCGTCGACGCCGTTGGTCTGGAACAGGCCGGCAAGCCATTGATAGGCCGGACCGGAAAGGTTCGGGTCCTTGGCGGCGACGCTGCCGGCGAAGCCCTCGAGGTCAGCCCAGGATTTCGGCATCTTGTCGGCCTTGACCTTCTTGGTGTTGACCTCGATCGCGGTGGTGCTGGTGCCGGTCGGCAGGAAAGCACGGCTCTGCGGGATCAGCGACTTGCCGAGATCGGTCCAGGCGATCTTGTCATAGGCTTCGGCCGGCACGGGCTGCAGCACGTGGTCGGCCGCCATGCGCTCCATCACGGCGGAACCGTCGAGCCAGACGATGTCGAATTGCGGGTTGCTGCCTTCGGCGGCGATCTTGCCCAGCGTCTCGCCGGTGCTGCCGGGTTCGACGACGTCGACGGTCAGCCCGGTCTTGGCCTGGAAGGCCTTGGCGACCGGGCCGGCAAAGTCGAGCGCGTCATAGAGCACCAGATCGGCGGCGCAAGCCGGCGCGGCGATGGATAGGGCCGTCAAACTCAACGCAAGTCCAAGCGTTGCCTTTACAGTCATTTCGCTCTCCTGTTGTTCGGAAAAGGCAAAGTAATGCCGATTTTATGTTATATTATTGTTGCTGACACTTTTATGTCGATGGCGATTACTTCTTGCGCGTTCCTCGTTTTATCCATGCCTTGTCGATTGCGCCGCGCAGGCCGCTCAACCGGTCCAGGCTGTCGAATGCGGTCTCGCCGGCCTTCGCCGCCAGGGCGATGATCATTGCTTCGATGAGCACCATGGTGCCGCCATGGGTGGCGAGGTGATCCGCCTTGCCGCGCGGGACCGGCAGCATCGCCGCTATCCTGTCTGCGACGAGCGGCCCGAGATTGTCGCTGACCAGCACCACCGGCACCTCATGCAGGCCGGCCTGGTCGAGGACGATCTCGACCTCGCGGTAAAGCGGCGCGTAGGCCATCATCAGCACGGCGTCGCCGCTTTCCAGCCATAGCAGGCGGTCGGCAAGCGCGACGCCCGACACCGAAAGCGCGCTGCTCGGCAGGCCGATCCTGTTGAATTGCAGCGCCGCGTATTCGGCCATGGCGCCGGACGGGCCGATGCCGAAGATGTGGCGGCGCCGGGCGCGCGAAAGGATATCGACGGCGCTGGCGAAGGCCGCTTCCATCTCGGGCAGCTTCAGCGCCTCGAGCGCGCTTTCATGGAGGCCGACGACATGGCGCAACGCCGCGGCGCTGTCGCCGCCCGTCTCCTGCAAGGTGCGGGCCAGCCGCCTGCCGGGCGAGGCCGTTCCGGTCAGGTCCGCGAGCAGCATCTGGCGCAGCGCCGACAGGCTGTCGAAGCCGAGCGAGCGGGCGGTGCGCACCACGGTTGCGTCGCTGGCGCCGGCAAGGGCGGCGATCTCGGCCGCCGATCCCAGAAGCACCGCCCGCTTCTGGCTGACGAAAAAGCGCGCCATGCGCTGCTCGGCCGGCGACAGGGCTTCCAGCGCCGCCTCGACGCGATCGTCGAAAGCGCGTTGCCGGTCGGCGGGATCGTCGGATGTCATGATTGTCGGCCATTCGTCAGGAAGGATCGTAGCATTCGCTACGGCGATGACATTCCGAAATGTTCATTACATCCGTGTGACAACGCCGGCCGTGGATCACAGGACCGATCGGCGCGCCGAGCCTTACTCATTGACGGTCTGTATCCGTTCGGTGTCCGTTGTATCCCGGCGCTGCCCTGGCTATCTGCTGGAGCAACAAGGAGTTCGAGCGGCCGATGGATCGCTCCAGCAGGAATGGAACCATGAAGAAGATCGGATTTCTGTCGTTCGGGCATTGGTCACCCTCGCCGCAATCGGGCACGCGCTCGGGCGCCGACGCGCTTTTGCAGTCGATCGACCTCGCGGTGGCGGCCGAGGAGCTCGGCGCCGACGGCGCCTATTATCGCGTCCACCATTTTGCCCGCCAGCTCGCCTCGCCGTTTCCGTTGCTTGCCGCGGCGGGCGCCAAAACCAAGCGTATCGAACTCGGCACCGCCGTCATCGACATGCGCTATGAGAACCCGCTCTACATGGCCGAGGATGCGGGTGCTGCAGACCTCATCGCCGGCGGACGTCTGCAGTTGGGCATCAGCCGCGGCTCGCCCGAGCAGGTGATCGATGGCTGGCGCCATTTCGGCTATGTGCCGGAAGAGGGCAAGAGCGACGCCGACATGGCGCGCCGGCATTCGGAGATCTTCCTCGACCTGTTGCGCGGCGAAGGCTTTGCCCAGCCCAATCCGCGCCCGATGTTCCCCAACCCGCCTGGCCTGCTTAGGCTGGAGCCCTTCTCGGCGGGCTTGCGCGACCGCATCTGGTGGGGCGCGGCCACCGACGCCACCGCGGTGTGGGCGGCCAAGCTCGGCATGAACCTGCAAAGCTCGACGCTGAAATTCGACGAGAGCGGCGAGCCGCTGCATGTCCAGCAGGCCAAGCAGATAAGAGCCTATCGCGCTGCCTGGAAGGAGGCAGGCCATGCCAGGGAGCCGCGCGTCTCGGTCAGCCGCAGCATTTTTGCCCTCGTCAACGACATGGACCGCGCCTATTTCGGCGGCAGCGAGGGCGAGGACCATTTCGGCTATATCGAGCCCGAGAAGCGCGCCGTGTTCGGCCGCACCTATGCCGACGAGCCGGACAAGCTGGTCGAGCAGCTCAAGGAGGACGAGGCGATCGCCGAGGCCGACACGCTGCTGCTCACCGTGCCCAACCAACTCGGCGTCGACTACAACGCCCATGTCATCGAGTCGATCCTGAAGCACGTCGCGCCGGCCCTGGGCTGGCGGTGAGGTCGCGAAAACCGCAAATGGCGTAATCTTGCGGGGGAGATGGCCGGCAGGCCAGAGGGGGTTCTGTCCCGCCGGCATCTCAGCATTCGGTTTCTTTAGCTCTGTCAGACGAATGCAGCTTTCGGAATTCTGCACCACGCTACGCTCATAGGACGCGGCCCGGATCCCAGGTCTGCGCCGCGTCGCTCGCTAGTGGCGCCGCTCTTGAAGCTATAGGCCGCGTTCCTTCCCACCCCCTCTGTCCTGCCGGATATCTTCCCCGCAAGTGGGGAGATCGGCAGCTTCGGCGCCCGGGCTCCTCCCGTCCTTACCCTCGACGTTGACATCTGATAAAATAGCGATCTACTTTGTAGCGTAATCGGTTACGTAACCGATTACGGCTCAATCAAGTGGAGGAGACTAATGAGCAAGATTTCGGACACGCACGGGTTTGGCCCGTTCTCGCGCCGCCAATTCCTGAAGACCAGCGCCTTGGCTGCAGGCGCGCTCGCACTGCCGCTCGGCCCGGCTCTTGCTGCCGACAAGCCGAAGGTCGGCCTGGTCATGAAGTCGCTCGCCAACGAGTTCTTCAAGCAGATGCAGGCCGGCGCGGAGGACTACGCGGCGAAGAACAAGGACAAGTTCGATTTCGCCGCCGTCGGCATGAAGGACGAGCGCGACTTCGCCGCCCAGGTCGACGCGATCGAGAACTTCATCACCCAGAACTACAACATCATCGTCGTGGCGCCGGCCGATTCGAAGGCCATGGTCACGCCGATCGCGAAGGCGCTGAAGGCCGGCATCAAGGTGATCAACATCGACGTCTCGCTCGACACCGAGGCCAAGAAGAAGGCCGGCATCGACCTCGCCTTTTTCGGGCCGGACAACCGCGCCGGCGCCAAGCTCGCCGGCGACGCGCTCGGCAAGGCGCTGGGCAAGGGCGGCAAGGTCGTCATCCTCGAAGGCAATCCCGAGGCCGACAACGCCAAGGAACGCAAGCTCGGCTTCGACGACGCGGTGAAGGAAAACGGCCTCGACCTGCTCGATTCCAAGACCGCGCATTGGGAAACCGAGGAGGCCAACACGCTGATGACCAACTTCCTCACCCAGCATCCCGACATCCAGGGCGTGATGGCGGCCAACGACTCGATGGCGCTCGGCGTCGTCAAGGCGATCGACGCGGCCGGCAAGTCCGGTCAGATCAAGGTCGTCGGCTTCGACAACATCCCGGCCGTCGGCCCGCTGCTGAAGGACGGCAAGATGCTCGCCACCGTCGAGCAGTATGGCGCGCAGATGGCCGCCATGGGCATCGACTACGGCCTGCGCGAGCTTGCCGGCGAGAAATTCTCCGGCTGGGTCAAGACCGACATCAAGCTGATCACCGCCTGAGGCGAGCCGCCGCCGGCGCTCCCTTCCGGCACGTGCTTGCCTCGTCATCGTCGCCGGCAACCTGCCGGCGGCGATGACCGCGCGCTCGTACCGCCGTTGCGATAGAAGAGCGCTGTTCAGGATTGCCGCATGAACGACGTGATTCTTTCCCTTGAAGGGGTCGGAAAAATCTTTCCCGGCGCCGTCGCGCTGAGCGACGTGTCGCTGTCGATCGCGCGCGGCGAAACCCATATCATCCTGGGCGAGAACGGCGCCGGCAAGTCGACGCTGATCAAGCTCCTGGCCGGCATCTACCAGCCGGACTCGGGCAGGATCGCCTTCAACGGCCAGCCCTACCAGCCGAAGACGCCGCATGACGCGCAGCAGAGCGGCATCCGCATCGTGCACCAGGAACTGAACCTTCTGCCCTATCTCAGCATCGCCGAGAATCTGATGCTGGAAAACCTGCCGCGCCGCCGCTTCGGCATCGTCGACCGCAAGACGCTCAACAGCCGCGCCGTGGCGCTGCTCAAGGAAGTCGGCCTCGACGTCGATCCGCGCACGCGCGTTGAAGCCTTGGGCGTCGCGCAGATGCAACTGGTCGAGATCGCCAAGGCGCTTAGCTACGACTCGAAGCTCTTGGTGCTCGACGAGCCGACGGCGACGCTGACGCCGCCCGAGATCGAACGGCTGTTTTCCATCATCAAGCGGCTCAAGGCCAAGGGCGTCACCATCATCTACATCTCGCACCGGCTGCACGAAGTGTTCGAGATCGGCAACCGGGTGACGGTGTTGCGCAATGGCAGGCTGGTCGCGACCCGCGATCTCGAGGGCCTCACCGTGCCCGACCTGGTGCGCATGATGATCGGCCGCGACATCGCTGACGAATATGGTTTCGACGCCTCGATCGTGCCGGGCAAGGTCGCGCTCAGCGTCGCCAATCTGAAGCGCGACGCCGCGACGCCGGACATTTCCTTCGCCGTGCGCCATGGCGAGATCCTCGGCGTCGCCGGCCTGGTCGGCAGCGGCCGCACCGAAGCCATGCGCGCCTTGTTCGGCGCCGATCCCAAGCTCGACGGCGTCGTCGAGATCGACGGCAAGCCGGTGGCGATCGCCGCGCCCAAGGACGCGGTGCGGCACGGCTTGAGCCTGCTCACCGAGGACCGCAAGGGCCAGGGCCTGCTGCTCGACATGGCCGTCGACAAGAACATCACCATCACCGATCTCGGCAAGGTCTCGCGCAACGGGCTGCTCAACCGCCGGGCGGAGAGCGCGGCGGCAAACGATTTGGTCGGCCAGCTGCGCGTCAAGGCGAGCTCGATCGAGCAGGCGGTGCGCAACCTTTCCGGCGGCAACCAGCAGAAGGTGGTTCTGGCCAAGTGGCTGTTCCGCGGCACCTCGACGCTGATCCTCGACGAGCCGACGCGGGGCGTCGACATCGGCGCGCGGCGCGAGATCTACCAACTGCTCTGGATGCTGGCGGCGCAGCAGAAGGGCATCATCATGGTGTCGTCCGACCTGCCCGAGCTGATGGGCATGTGCCACCGCATCATCGTCTTTTCCAGGAACAGGATCGTCGGCGAGGTGCCGCGGTCCGAATTCGACCAGGAGCGTATCCTGTCGCTCGCCTATCAGGAGTATGTGCGACCATGAGCGAGACGTCCGAGATAGCCGTGGCGGCGCCGGTTTCTCCCGCAAGGGCGAAGTTCCTGCGCTTCCTGGTGCGCGATGCAGGCGTGTTGCTGGCGCTGGTGCTGATCACGCTGTTCTTCTCGGCGACCGCGCCTTATTTCGCCACCTCCGGCAACGCGCTGAAGATCTTCGTGCAGATCGCCATCAACACGGTGCTGGCGGCCGGCATGACCTTCGTCATCCTGACCGGCGGCATCGATCTTTCTGTCGGCTCGGTGCTGGCGCTGTGCACGGTCGTCGGCGCCACCGTGATGATCGACGAGAACCTGTCGCCGGCCGTCGCCATCACGCTGGCGCTGCTCGCCTGCATGGCGACGGGCGCGGTGTGCGGCTTCCTCAATGGCTGGATATCGACGCGCTGGAAGATCCCGTCCTTCATCGTCACGCTCGGCATGCTCAACATGGCGGCGGGCGCTGCCCGCGTCGTCAGCGACAATTCCACCATCACCGGCCTGCCGCAGAGTTTCGTCGATTTCGGCAATCTGATCATCGGCGGCTTCCTGCCGTCGATCTTCCTGGTGGCGGTGCTGGTGATCGCGGCCGGCTGGTTCGTGCTGCGCTTCACCGTCTTCGGCCGCATGATCTTCGCCGTCGGCACCAATGACGAGGCGGTGCGGCTGTCGGGCCACAACCCGGATTTCTACAAGGTCGCCGCCTTCACCATCAGCGGGCTCACCGCCGGCATCGCGGCCATGGTCTATCTGTTGCGCCTCAACATCGGCAGCCCGATCGCCGGCGTCGGCTACGAGCTCAACGCGATCGCCGCCGTCATCATCGGCGGCACCAGCCTCAGCGGCGGCAAGGGCTCGATCATCGGCACGCTGGTCGGCGCCTGCATCCTGCAGGTGCTCTCCACCGGATTGCAGCTGCTCGGCGTCGGCGACAATTTCAAACCCATCGTAATCGGCCTTGTCATCGTGCTCGCGGTCATCCTAGACGCGTACCGGGAGAGGCTGTTGCGGAGGATCCGCTGAGGGGAACGGGCCATGACGACGATCGCCGATGTCGCGCGCCACGCGGGGGTATCCGTCGCTACCGTCTCGCATGTGATGAACCATACCCGCCATGTCGAGCCGGAAACGGCAGAGCGGGTGCGCGCCGCGATCGCTGCGCTGCGCTACAGCCCGAACTCGGTGGCGCGGAGCCTGCGGCGCGGCGAGACCAAGACCATCGGCCTGCTGCTTCCGGACAATTCCAATCCGTTCTTCGCCAGCGTCGCGCGGCAGATCGAGGACGCGGGCTTCGTTTCCGGCTACACGGTGATCCTGTGCAACTCCGACGGCAACGCCGAGAAGGAGGAGCGCTATCTTTCGGTGCTGATGGCAAAGCAGATCGACGGGCTGATCTTCGCAGGCTCGTCCGACCACGCGCGGGTGTTCGCCCGCCTCCTGCCCAGCGTGCCGGCGGTGCTGCTCGATCGCGAGATCCAGTCGGTCAATGTCGATTCCGTGCTGGTCGACCACGACCATGGCGGCTATCTCGCCGGGAAATACCTGGCCGGGCTCGGGCACCGGAAGATCGGCGTCATCGGCGGGCCGCGCGATTCGAGCTCCAGCCCCGCCCGCTTGCGCGGCTTTGTCCGCGCGCTCGAGGAGGCAGGCCTCGAGCTGCCGCCGTCCTCGATCGTCGATTCCGACTATCATTTCGCCGGCGGCCGGCTGGCGATGGAGCAGCTGATGGCGCAGGCGCGCGACATCACGGCGCTGTTTGCCTGCAACGATTTGATGGCGATGGGCGCGCTGACCGTGCTGCGCTCGCGCGGATTGCGGGTTCCCGACGACATGTCGATGGTCGGCTTCGACGACATCCCCTATGCCGTCACCACCTGGCCGCCGCTGACGACGATCGCGCAGCCGGTCGAAAAGATCGGCACGCGGGCGGTGAGCCTGCTGCTGGAACGCCTCGGCGATCCGGCCGCGCCCTCGCGCCGCGAGGTGCTGGCGCCGGTGCTGGTGGAAAGGGAAAGCTGCGCGGCGCGGCGGTAGGTGCTGGCAATCGCCGACGCTGGCGCTGGCCCCCGCTCCGTCTCGGCTTCGCCGATCCACCTCTCCCCCACTGCTATGCACACCTTCTGTGGCTGGCGTGACTGATCAGGCCGAGGCTTGATTGCCATGTGGTTCCCCCAATCCGTCGCTGCTTCGCAGCGCCACCTTTCCCCCCTCCGGAGGGAAAGGAAGGGAGCGTTGCTGGACGAGCGTTGACGGCAAGAAGCTTGGCGCCTTTCCTCTCCCCCGTCGAACGGGGGAGAGGTGGCTCGGCGAAGCCGAGACGGAGTGGGGGTCGACCAGCGCTACATAAGACGGAGAGGGGGAGCGCCCTATGCGATTGCCCCGCCGTTTGAAACCGCCTTGCTGACAGGCTTCAGGCCGCCGGCTGCATGGCGGCCCTGAGCAGCATGCCGAACAGGTCGCGCGGCTCGTCGGGGTCGGCGAGCAGGTCGAGCTCCTCGTAGAGGCCGGTGGCCTGGAGCTGGTCGCGGACGTAGCGCAGCGCGGAAAAATCTTCCGTGGCGAAGCCGACGGAATCGAACAGCGTGATCTGCTTGGCCGATTTGCGGCCCTCAGCCTTCCCGGTCATCACCTGCCACAGCTCGGTCACCGGATGATCGGCGTCGAGTTGCTGGATCTCGCCCTCGATGCGGGTCTGCGGCGGGAACTCGACGAAGATGTCGGAGCGCAGCAGAATGTCGCGGTGCAGTTCGGTCTTGCCGGGGCAGTCGCCGCCGACGGCGTTGATGTGGACGCCGGAGCCGACCATGTTGTCGGTGAGGATGGTGGCGCATTGCTTGTCGGCGGTTACCGTGGTGATGATGTCGACGCCTTCCACGGCATCCTGTCCTGTCGCGCAGATGGTGATGTCGAAACCCTTGCCGGCGAGGTTGCGGGCGCATTTCTCGGAAGCCTGGCGGTCGATGTCGTAGAGCCGCAGCCTATCGATGCCGAGCAGCGCCTTGAAGGCGATGGCCTGGAACTCCGACTGGGCGCCGTTGCCGATGATGGCCATGGCTTGGCTGCCCTTCGGCGCCAGGTATTTGGCCGCGACGGCCGAGGTGGCGGCGGTGCGCAGCGCCGTCAGGATGGTCATTTCGGTGAGCAGCATCGGATAGCCGGAACCGACATCGGCGAGCACGCCGAAGGCGGTCACCGTCTGGCGGCCCTCGCGCATGTTCTTCGGATGGCCGTTGACATATTTGAAGCCGTACATCTTGCCGTCGCTGGTCGGCATCAGCTCGATGACGCCGTCATGGCTGTGCGAGGCGATGCGCGGGGTCTTGTCGAACAGCTCCCAGCGGCGGAAATCCTCCTCGATATAGGCGGCGAGCTCGGTCAGGAAGCGCTCGACGCCGATGGCGAGCACAAGCTTCATCATGCGGTCGACGCTGACGAAGGGGACGATGGCAAGGCGCGAAGGCTGGGTCATGATCAGAGGCTTCCGGAGTGGCTGCGGGTCGGGCGGTCCATGATGCGGCGGCCCATCAGGCTGGCGGTGAGGTCGACCATCAGGGTCGCGGTACGGCCGCGCTCGTCGAGGAACGGGTTCAATTCGACCAGGTCGAGGCTCGAAACCAGGCCGCTGTCGGACAGCATCTCCATCACCAGATGCGCCTCGCGGAACGTGGCGCCGCCGGGCACCGTGGTGCCGACGGCGGGCGCGATCGAAGGGTCGAGGAAATCGACATCGAGGCTGACATGCAGCAGCCCGTTCTCCTTCTCGACGCGGGCCAGGAAGGCGCGCAGCAGGGGCGCGATGCCGTGTTCGTCGATGGCGCGCATGTCATGCACGGTGACGCCGGCTTCGGTGAGCGCGCGGCGCTCGGCCGGATCGACGCTGCGCAGGCCGATGGCGCAGATGCGGGCCGGGTCGACCGCTTGCGGCAGATCCGGGAAATAACCCTTGAAACCCGCCTGGCCGCTGGCATAGGCGAGCGGCACGCCGTGCAGATTGCCGCTGGTGGTGGTGTCGAGCGTGTGGAAATCGGGATGCGCGTCGAGCCACAACACGAAGAGCGGCCGGCCGCGCTCGGCAGCGCGGCGCGCCACGCCGGACACGGTGCCGGCGGAGATCGAATGGTCGCCGCCGAGGAAGATCGGCATGGCATCCCTGGAAGCGGCGTAGGCGGTCTCGGCGATCACCGCCGTCCAGGCAGAGATCTCCGGCAGCGCCTTCAGCGCCAGGTTGCCGTGGACCACGGGCCGCGCCCCGGCCTTCTCGACCGCGCCCCAGTCCTCGACCTCGTGGCCGAGCTCGGCCAGCACCGAAACCAGCCCCGCCGTGCGCAGCGCGCTCGGCCCCATTTCGCATCCCATCCTGCCCGCGCCGTCCTGCACCGGCGCGCCGACGATCCTGCAGCGCATTTTTCTCACCTTGCGATTGATCGAACAAGTGAACCATCGCCCGCTGGCGGTTTGAACAGCTAAAATTGGCATTTCGAGAAGACTAATCTATCATATTGGTCAGATGATTTGATCGAAATGGAAGCCATGGACGCTCTCGACGAGAAGCTGGTGACGTTGCTGAGGCATGATGCGCGGCGCAGCGTATCCGACCTCGCCATCGATCTCGGCGTGTCACGCGCCACGGTCAGGTCGCGCATGGAACGGCTGGAAAAATCCGGCGAGATCATCGGCTACACGGTCGTGCTGCGCGCCGACGCGGTCGACCAGAGGATACGCGGCGTGATGACGATCGAGATCGAGGGCCACGCCGCCGACCGCGTCGTCAAGGCGCTCGGCGGCCTCGCCGAGGTCTCGACCATCCACACCACAAACGGCCGTTGGGACCTGGTGGTCGAGCTCGGCACCGCCACGCTCACCGATTTCGACGCTGTGCTGCGGCGCATCCGGCTGATCCCCGGCATAACGGGGAGCGAGACAAGCCTGCTCCTGGCGACGCCGAGGACGACGCGGGCGCGGCTTGCGTAGCCGCAGGGCCGGTCGAGGCTTGCTTGCCGAAGAGCGTATCGCAATATGACGTGGCCGGGTTCCAGCAGTTCCCACAACCATTAGGCGACGTGCCAGGCGACGTGTTTGCGCATGGCGGAGAAGCGAAGACCGCCAAAGAGTGTAGCCCGGTATGGCGGATGCCGGCGCCGTCGCTGCAGCGGCATTGTACGGCAGCGCCGGTGTGAAGCCTGGGAAGGCCCGATCACACCGGCAGCCGCCTTGCAAGGAAGGCAGGCTCGTCAGCCGTTCGGATAGTAGCCGCCGTCCGAGCCGTCGCCCATATAGGTTCCCTGGCCGGTGGCGTCCTGAAGCCGCTGATCCAGCTCGTTGATCTGTCCGATCGCCGATCCGCCGCGCTGGATGCTGTCGGCTTGCTGCATCAGATCGCGGGCCTTGGCCTCGGAGATCTTGCCGAGCTCCCTGGCGTCGCGGATACCTTGCTTGACGCCAAGCAGCTGCTCCGTCGCGGCTCTCGCCTCGGGATCCATCGGCACTGACGCCGTGGTTGTCGTGTCGACCGCGGCTCTATGGTGGCGGTGCACGGCATAGGCGCTGGAAAGCGGTATGGCCGCGAAGATCGAGGCGGCCGCAATGAGTTTTGGGATGAAAGAATGCATGATGACATCTCCCTGCGATGGAAGAAGCGGCAAAACCGCTTTTTCCGAAACGGGCCGTCCTGTCGCGTCGTGTCGCGGTGCAGGTCATTTACCGCCGGCGTTTCTCGGCCCAAAACAGACATATAGAAGCCGTCCCGGCGTTGAAACGAGGGTGGAACGCAAACGTTATCCGATGTGAACGGGCGTTGAATCGCCAATGCGCGGGCCGGGGTCTTCAGGCGACGCTGGCGAACGGGACCGGCGAACTGGCAGTCTGTCCGCCAAGCCCGGCATTGGCCAGGTCGGCAAGCTGCTCGGCTTCGCCGCGCGTCAGCCCGATCAGCGGCCGGCCGTCCATCTCCGCCGGGACGTCGAAAGCCAGATCACACACGAGCCAGTCGTCGCACGGATCCTGCATCGCTGCGAACCTCATTGGCGCTCCTTGTTTCGGCGCAGCAGGAACGGGCTCGGTGTCCGCAGAATCGCTGACCGCCCTAAGTCTTTGTTTTGGCCCTTGTGTTGCCCCGGAACCGCAGCGCGCTCCCACGACACGCATAGAAATTGAATCAGAGTCCGATTGTTCCGGCGCAGGCCAATGAAATATCGGTAAAAGGCTGAAATATCGAGAAAGCTCCGCCGGCCGCGGCGTCGAGTGGAGTTCATTCGCCCGGCTGGCGAATTCCTCCGCTTGCTCGCGCGTGAGACCGAGCAGCACCCTGTCCGGCATCTGCGCCGGGCAACCGGACCGCAGATCGTACACCATCCATTGGCCGCACGGATCCTGTAAGGCTGTGAACCTCATGGCCGTTTTGTTTAGCTATGCCCCAACGTTACGACTTGCGGAATGGTCCCCGCGAAACTGCCCGGCCGGATTAATTCCGGCACTTTCGCTCAACATATAGTTGTCGGGCGCCCGGCAAAAGAGGCTCTACAGTCCCTTCGGCATGCGACCCAAGTCTGATGGGTCGCTAATATTTTCAGGATTGCGAACGCTACCTGCCCGGGAGAAATATCGCGTGATCCATCTGCTTGATCCCTTTTGCGGGAAGTCCGTGGCGGAAGGCGCACAGGCGCTCGGTTCAGGCGGGGATGTTTTTCGGGCCATGCACGGCGCCAAGACGCGCTGCCCTATTCATGCCCACGTCTGCGCGAGATGGATTTGATGATTTTCTTGAGACGAGACGGCCATCTCCGCGCGAGCTTGCTTTCCAGATAGGCGATGCGCCCGCGCAGCGCCGGCAAGCTTTCCCGCTCCAGCCACATCGCGTCAACCTCGCTCGCCAGGCGTTCGAGATAGGCCGCGAACGGACCCACCGCCGGCTCCGGCACACCGGATTCCAGCGCTTTTCGATAAAGGCCTTCCAGTCCGTCGACCGCAATCTGGAGGGTTCGTTCGCGCCGCACCTTTGCCGTCACCTGGGCCGCGTCCTCCGGCGAATAGAGAGCAAGCTCCCGGCGCAGCCATGCCTCGTTGATCGGCGTCGCGCCGCTGAAGTAGCGGGGTCCGAAATTCAGGAAGGAGCCGCGGCCGAAGTTCTCCACGGTCACCAGTCCACCGGCCTGGGTCGGCGCCAGCGTCATCACCGCGCAACCGGTCGCCATTGCTTCCAGCGCGGATTTGCCGCTTGCGAAGACGAGATCATATTGCTGCAGCAGCATCTCCGGCCGGGGTTGGCTGTTGCCATAGGCCGCGCCGATCTTGTCGAGTTGGAGACCGAGCGCGGCACAACCGGATTCCAGTTGCGAAAGCTCGATCGCGGGCAGGCCACTGCTCTGGAAGAGCAGCGCCCGGCGCATCTCCCGAGGCGGCGCGCGCACCTCGGAGAAGCGCGTCGTGTTGACAAAGTTCGGCACGCAGGAAACACGCCCGGGATCGAGATCGAACTCGGCGATGGCGCGTCGCACCATCCATTCGCACATCATCACATAGCAGTGGATGCGCTGGTGCATAGGCGGCTGCTCCACCCATGGTATGGCGCCGTGACAATAGTAGACGGCAGGCGTTGTTTCGAAGCGCGCCAGGGCCGCCATGGCCGGCAGATGATGGTGGGCGTGGATCAGGTCCGGGGTCCACGGCACGTCGTCCAGGCGCGATACCACACGCACGCCGCTTGGCCAGAGCAGTTTGGCGACACCGCCGAGGCGAGGACTGAAAACCGTGATTTCGTGGCCGCGCTCGGCCATTTCGCGGGCGACCTCGACGGTGACCATCTCCGACCCGTGGAAGTCGACAAGCTCGCGTTGGGTCATCAGGAGCCGCATGCCGGCCTCTATAAGCGGGACGGGGGCACGGCGACGATAAGGCCGGCCCTTGCGGCGTCGTTGAGATAGCCGATCCCGAAGGGCAGGACCGGACCGTCGCCCCTGTCGCCATAGGCCGCGGCCAGCTCCGCCTGATCATACTTCGCGAACACCGGAATATCGGCGACAAAGCGTCCATGCAGCTCGATATGCCAACCCCAGTCGCGCAACAGGCGGTAGGGGATGCCGCTTGGATCCTGCACCAGGACATCGGTCCGCTCCCGCAGAAGACGGCGAAGCCGCTCGAAGGGCGGTTCGTGCAGGAGATAGCTCGCGCTCTTCACAAAGGTCGCCAGGCGGCGGGTGGCCCCGAGGTGACGGCTGAGCGGACTCTCCCGCCGCCAGTGTTCGTCGCGAAGGTCCTGCTGGAAATAGGTGAGGCGGGTTGGCGCCGCCCGGTCACCGAACAGGATATGGATCCCCGTGCCGTCGACGGGATCGATCCGGTGCAGCGGCAGCCCGGCATGGGCGATCTGCGCGATCAGGAGCGGCAGGACGCCCCCTATGCTGCCGCTCGTCAGCTGCGATCGCAGGTCCCTGGTGACGAAATAGGAGCAGTCGAGATAGTGCCGCAAGATGTCCGCAACGCCGGCCAACGCGAAGTCGTCCGGTCTTTCCGCGAGCGGCCAGGGGCCGCATGGTTCGGCGCCAACCAGTATATATTCTCGAGCGTGCGGGAAAAGGTGAAGGGGGAACAGCAGGTCCGGGCCGCCGAAAGGATAGAAAATGGTCTCGACCGTGGTCCGGTGCGCCGCAAGGTTGTTCTGCGCCCAGTGCGCCGCCGGCTCGGCGAAACGGCGCTTGAAACATGCGAACAAGCCATGAATCGCTTCGGCAGGCCCGGATCCGGAGGGAGCCCGAACAAAACCCTGCAATAGAGGCGAGAGCGCCTCCGCCAGTCCGTTGCGGGCCTCCAAATCGGCCTGTGAGCAATCAGGCTGGTACACGCGGCACCTGCTCAGCGCACGCCCACGTGGTGACCGGATCGACAATCGCGGCGCACCGAGCAACCGTTGATGAGAGAGGGAAGGTCATGGGTATGGAGCCTGTTCAGGCCAGATACTGCGGCAAGCGTGCCTGCGTTACGCGACAAGCGCCCCGCCGAGGCCTGTCTTGCCGTTGTTAACCTACCTCCGGTGCGAGGGGCAATCGCGAAATGATCCGCGAAAGGCTCCGCCAAGCGGCAGGCATGAGTGAAAAACAGCGTATGTCAGCGGCAAAAATGAAAAGGGCCGGATCGATCCGGCCCTTTTTCATAGCGCTTAACTTCCTTGAGGAAATTGGAGCGGGTGAAGCGATTCGAACGCTCGACCCCAACCTTGGCAAGGTTGTGCTCTACCCCTGAGCTACACCCGCTCGCGCGGCCTTGGGCCGCAAGCCGCGCCTATATGGCCGAAGAGCGCGGCGATTGCAACAGGGAAATGACGGTCTTTTTGGAGCGAATTCCTCCCGCGGCGAAGTTTGCTTCGAAAGCATCGAAGCGGGGCCAAAACCGGGCCGGTCGCGAGTCCCGGGCAAAACCGCCGTTCGCCTTGCCTGGAATCGCTGCGGCAGCCTTGCCCCGAGGGCACCGTTGGCCGTAAACGGCATGAGCCCTGTTCGACCGCGCGAGGACCGATGCCGAAGACCGAAGCCGAGCTCAACGCCTTTCTTGCCGATCTCGGCATTGCCGTCACGACGGTGCGGCACCCGCCGCTGTTCACGGTCGCCGATTCGCAAGGCCTGCGCGGCGAGATTCCCGGTGGCCACACCAAGAACCTGTTCCTCAAGGACAAGAAGGACAATTATTTCCTCGTCACCGTCGGCGAGGACGCCGTGGTCGACCTGAAACAGATCCACCACCTGATCGGCGCCGCGAGCCGGGTGTCCTTCGGCAGGCCGGAAATGCTGATGGAGCTGCTCGGCGTCAGCCCCGGCGCGGTCACCGTTTTCGGCCTGATCAACGACACGGAAGGGAAGGTCAAGATCGTGCTCGACCAGGCGTTGATGAGCCACGACGTCATCAACGGCCACCCGCTGACCAATGAGGCGACGACCTCGATCGCCGCCGCCGACCTGATCAGATTCGTCGAGGCAACCGGCCACGATCCTGTTATCCTGAAAGTCTCATGACCTTGAAAGTCCCGTTACCTTGAAACTCGGGGGCTGATCGCCACATGGAAGGCGGTTTTTGAAATACGACAATGACGCGCCGGGCGCCGACGCCGAGAGCGCGACCGAAAGGGCGAGAATATGAGTGACGACAATCCGTATAGCGGCGCGTTCGGCGGCAATGGCGGCCAGTACGCCCAGACGGTGCAATATGGCGGCGGCGACCGCGCCAAGGTTTCGCTCGGCGACGCGCCGGCGGCGGTCGACCTGATCAAGGACACCACGACCGCCACCTTCGCCGCCGACGTCATCCAGGAATCGCGCCGCCAGCCGGTGCTGGTCGACTTCTGGGCGCCATGGTGCGGGCCCTGCAAGCAGCTGACGCCGCAGCTCGAAAAGGCGGTGAAGGACGCCGGCGGCAAGGTCAAGCTGGTCAAGATGAACATCGACGACCATCCCTCGATCGCCGGCCAGCTCGGCATCCAGTCGATCCCCGCGGTCATCGCCTTCAAGGACGGCCAGCCCGTCGACGGCTTCATGGGCGCGGTCCCGGAAAGCCAGATCGCCCAGTTCATCCAGAAGGTCGGCGGCAAGGGCGGCGGCGCGCCGCAGATCGCGGACGCACTTGCCGCGGCGGCGGAGGCGCGTACGGCCGGCGACGTCCAGACCGCGGCCGACATCTACGATGCGATCCTCGAGCAGGCGCCGGAGACGATCGAGGCGGTCGCGGGCCTGGGCGAGATCCTGTTCGATGCCGGGGATGCGGAAGGCGCCGAAGCCGTTCTGGCGCGGGCGCCCGAGGACAAGAAGGACGCGCCGGCGCTGGCGGCGCTGCGCGCCAAGATGACGCTTGCCGCGGAAGCGGCCGCGCTCGGCAATCCGGCCGAGTTCGAGCGCCGGCTCGCCGCCGACCCGGCCGACCATCAGGCGCGCTTCGACCTGGCGATGATCCAGAACGCGCGCGGCGAGCGCAACGCGGCCGCCGACAAC
Source organism: Mesorhizobium sp. B4-1-1 (assembly GCF_006439375.1). Classification (NCBI taxonomy): domain Bacteria; kingdom Pseudomonadati; phylum Pseudomonadota; class Alphaproteobacteria; order Hyphomicrobiales; family Phyllobacteriaceae; genus Mesorhizobium; species Mesorhizobium sp. B4-1-1. Next base: position 19,622 of record NZ_VFTH01000031.1, on the reverse strand, counting down.
CTGCTGGCGATCGTCAAGGCCGACCGGACTTGGAACGACGACGGCGCCAGGGCGCAGCTGTTGAAACTGTTCGAGGCCTGGGGAATGACCGACGAGGCGACGCTCGCGGCACGCCGCAAGCTCTCGTCGCTGCTGTTTTCCTAGAACGGTTCGGCGTTTCACAGAATCGCCGAACCGCTTTAAGTTTGGTTTTGCGCAATTCCGGACGGGAGGCTACGGCGACGTCGCCGAACCTGACCGCCAGGCACTTTTCGCGGAATTGCCGTGAATTTTTTGCCGGCTGTCGTGGCCGGTAGGCTTGCGCAGCGGGACGTCAGCGCCAGATAAGGGCGGGGCCGGACGCCGATAGAGGCGAGTTTGCCGGTGCGAGAGGAGATTGCAGCTTGATGCTCTTGCCGCCGTTGCTTTGGGAGGGTCGCGGTGCGCGTCGGTAACGCACTCTATCGGCTTGCCAAGGATCTGCCGCCGGCAATCCCGGTGTTCCCGCTTGCCGGGGCGCTGCTTCTGCCGGGCGGCCGCATGCCGCTCAACGTCTTCGAGCCGCGTTACCTGCAGATGATCGACCTGGCGATGGCCGGCTCGCGGCTGATCGGCATGGTCCAGCCCAGCCTTGACGGCGCATTGCGCGATGACGGCGAGCCCGAGCTGTGCAGCGTCGGTTGCGCCGGGCGCATCATTTCGCTCGCCGAGACCGGCGACGGGCGCTACCTGATCTCGCTGCAGGGCGTATGCCGGTTTCGCATCGTGCAGGAGCTCGCGGCAAAGGCGCCGTTCCGGCAGTGCAAGATCAGGCCGTTCTTGGCCGACCTCGATGAAGACCCGGCCGGCGCCGAGGTCGACCGGCCGGCGCTGCTCAAGGCGTTTCGCGCCTATCTGCAGGCCAACGACCTCGAGGCCGACTGGGAAAGCGTCAGCCGCGCCGAAAACGGCATGCTGGTCAACGCGCTGTCGATGATGGCGCCCTATGGACCGGCCGAGAAACAGGCGCTGCTGGAAGCGCCGGACCTGAAGACGCGCGCCGAGACGCTGATCGCCATCACCGAAATAACGCTGGCGCGCGAGGATGATGAATTTGGGTCAAGCCTGCAATAGGTTGCCGGTACGGGAATGGGTTCATGGCTGACGGACGTGACGGGCGGAAGGCCGAGGTCGACCCGAAGCTGCTGGAGTTGCTGGCCTGCCCGCTGACCAAGGGGCCGCTGACCTGGGACCCCGAGCGCAGCGAGCTGGTCTCGCGCGTGGCGAAGCTCGCCTATCCGGTGCGCGACGGTATCCCGATCATGCTGCCTTCGGAGGCGCGCACGATCTCGGCCGAGGACATGCTGGCGCCACGGCCGCCGCGGCTCGGCGGGCCGTCATGAGTGTGCTTGCGCAGGCGGCGATTACGCTTCTTGCCTCTGCTGCGTTCCCTTTTGTGCTGGAAATCGCTGCTACTGAAAATTCCGCCCCTTCGGCATGACCTGGCGTGCCGTGCCCGACAGCGTGGCGATATCCTGGCGGACCGGCAGGCCGCGGCTTGCGGCGGACTCTGATCCAACCGGCCGTTCGGCGGGATCATGCTCGATGACCGGGTGGCTGGCGGACTCCAGCAACACGCTCAGCCAGGAGGTCAGATCCTCGATCCGGTCGGCGACGATGTGGATGACGTCCGATTCATGCTGCAGCTTGCCGGTGACGCGGATGAAGCGCGCGCCCATGACGATGGAGCGGAAGCGGTCGAAGACGCGTGGCCAGATGATGACGTTGGCGATCGATTTTTCGTCCTCCAGCGTGAGGAAGATCGCATTGCCCTTGCCTGGGCGCTGGCGCACCAGCACAAGCCCGGCGACGGAGACGCGGCGGCCGTCGCGCACCGACGGCAGGCGGGCATTGGCGGTGACGCCGGCGCGATCCAGCCTTTCGCGCAGGAAGGCGACGGGATGCTCCTTCAGCGACAGGCCGAGCGAGCGGTAATCGTGCACGACATGCTCACCGAGCGGCATCTTCGGCAGTTTCGTTTCCGGCTCCAGCTCGCGTAAGCCGAGAGCGGGCCGGTCGAACAGCGGCAGTTTTTCGGCGGCGCTCCTGCCGTCGAGCGACCGCACCTCCCAGAGCGCGGCACGGCGGTCGAGGCCGATCGAGCGGAACGCATCAGCCTGTGCCAATCTCTCGATCTCGCCGACATCGAGGCCCGAGCGCAACCAGACATCCCTGACCGACCGATAGCCATCGCCGCGCTGGGCAACGACGATATCCATGCGCTCCTCGGACAGGCCCTTGATCTGGCGAAAGCCGAGGCGGACGGCATGCGCCGTCTCGATGATGCCGCGCATCGAGGCGTGGCGCTCGAGGATGCGGGACGGATCGAAGGCGGTGGCCTCCAGCGTGCAGTCCCAGACGGAATGGTTGATGTCGACCTCGCGCACCTCGACGCCATGGTCGCGCGCATCGCGCACGAGCTGCGCCGGCTGGTAGAAACCCATCGGCTGGGAATTCAGGATCGCGGCGCAGAATACGTCGGGAAAGAAGGTCTTGAACCAGCAGGAGGCGTAGACCAGCAGCGCGAAGGAGGCGGCGTGGCTTTCAGGAAAGCCGTATTCGCCAAAACCTTCGATCTGCTTGAAGCAGCGTTCGGCGAACTCCCTGGGATAGCCTTTCTCGACCATCCCTTCGACCATCCGCGTCTCATAGTTGCCTATCGTGCCGGTTCGCTTGAAGGTCGCCATGGCGCGGCGTAGTTCGTCGGCTTCGCCCGGCCGGAAGCCGCCGGCGACAATGGCGATCTTCATCGCCTGCTCCTGAAACAAAGGCACACCGAGCGTCTTGCCAAGGATCTCTTCCAACTCAGGCTTGGGGTATTCGGCCTTCTCCTTGCCCTGTCGTCTACGCAGATAAGGATGCACCATGTCGCCCTGGATCGGACCGGGCCGCACGATCGCCACCTCGATGACGAGATCATAGAATTCGCGGGGCTTAAGCCGCGGCAGCATCGACATCTGAGCGCGGGATTCAATCTGGAAGACGCCCAGCGTATCCGCCCGGCAGATCATGTCGTAGACGCGCTGGTTCTCCGGCGGGATAGAGTCCAAGCTGTAGGGCCGGCCGTAATCGTCCCGCGCCTGCGGATAATGCTGCGTGAGCAAGGTCAGAGCGCGCTTCAGGCAGGTCAGCATGCCAAGCGCCAGCACGTCGACCTTGAGGATCTTCACCGCGTCGAGGTCGTCCTTGTCCCACTCGACCATCTTGCGCTCCTCCATCGCCGTCTTGACGATGGGCACGACCTCGTCGAGACGGTCCCTGGTGATGACGAAGCCGCCGACATGCTGGGAAAGATGGCGGGGAAAGCCCATGATCTCGTTGGCGCGCTCAAGCACCTGCCTGGACAGCGGATCGGTGCGGTCGAGGCCGCCGGCATTGGCTTCTTTTTCGCCAAGCTCGGAGGTCGACCAGCCCCAGATGGTGCTGGACAGCGCGCTGCGGACATCTTCCGACAGGCCCATGGCCTTGGCCACCTCGCGCAAGGCGGAGCGGCCGCGATAGCTGATGACGGCGGCGGCCAAGGCGGTGCGCTTGGTGCTGTATTTCGTATAGATGTACTGAATGACCTCTTCACGCCGCTCATGCTCGAAATCGACGTCGATGTCGGGCGGCTCGTTGCGCTCCTCCGAGATGAAGCGCTCGAACAAGGTGTCGATGCGTTCGGGGCCGACCTCGGTGATGCCGATGCAGAAGCAGATGATCGAATTGGCGGCCGAGCCGCGGCCCTGGCAGAGGATGTCCTGGCTGCGGGCGAATTTGACGATGTCGTGGACGGTGAGGAAATAGCGGGCATAGTTCAGGCGCTCGATCAAAGCGAGTTCGCTGTCGATGCGTTTCAGCACATAATCGGGAACGCCGGCCGGATAGCGCCTGACCGCCCCTTCCCGCGCCAGGCGTTCGAGCTCGGCCTGCGGTCCAAGCCCGGATTCGGTCGGCTCGTCCGGATAATTGTATTCGAGGTCGCTGAGCGAGAAGGTGAGCTCGTCGGCGAAGCGCAGCGTCTCCGCCAGCGCCTGCGGGTGGCGGCGGAAAAGCCGCGCCATCTCCAGCGGCGGCTTCAGGTGGCGCTCGGCATTGGCGGTCAGCTCAAGCCCGACCTCGGAGACCGGGGTGTTGAGGCGGATCGCGGTGAGCACGTCCTGCAGCGGGCGGCGGTCGGCGGCGTGATAGAGCACGTCGTTGGTCGCCATCAGCGGGACGCGGGCGTGCTCGGTCATCGACGCCGCCTGCTCGATGCGGAAACGATCGTTACCGGCATAATCCGGCGCCACGGCAAGACGGAGCGCCGCGCCGAAACGATCCTTAAGCCGGCTAATAAATGACAAGCTGCCCTCGGCGCTTGCCGACAGATCGGGCAGGATCGCCAGCGACATCCGATCGCCCCATTCGAGCAGGTCGCTCAATCGGAGCAGCGTCGCGCCCTTCTCGTTCTCGTCGCGCAGATTGGCCTGGGTCAGCATGCGGCAGAGATGGCCCCAGCCCTGGCGGTCGCGGGGATAGGCGAGGATGTCCGGCGTGCCGTCGCCGAACACCAGGCGACAGCCGGGATGATAGGCCATCTTCTCCACCCTGGCCTGCTGCCAGGCGCGCACGACGCCGGCGACCGTGTTCCTGTCGGCAAGCCCGATCGAGGCAAAACCGTAGAATTTCGCCGTGACCACCAGCTCCTCCGGCTTGGAGGCGCCGCGCAGGAAGGAGAAGTTCGACCGGATGCCGAATTCGGCATAGGGAATGACGGTCAGCGCGTTCATGCGAACACCCCATGCATGAACCAGCGCGGCGGCGCGGCCTGCGCGGCGCTGCTGTAGAGGCCCTGGCGGTAGAGCCAGTAGCGGCGTCCCTCGCTGTCCTCGATGCGGTAATAATCGCGGGTCGGCGCCTCCTCCTCGCCGGGCAGCTGCCACCACCATTCGGCGGCGATGCGCTCCGGCCCTTCGGCGCGGGCGACGCGGTAGAGCGCGCGCCGCCAGCGGAAATTCATCGGCGGACCTTCCGGGATCTCGGTCGCCGGCACCTCGATCGGCTCGGGCGAGCGGAACAGGCGAACCGGCCGCTCCGGCGGATAGACGGTCATCGGCGGCGCCGTTCGGGGGGGTGCCGCCCGGCCGGCCGCCGGGGCGCGTCTTTGCGGCGCTTCGGCGAAAGGCACGGTTTTGACGGCGCGTTCCGGCAGATGGCTTTCGACGGCCAGCGGCTTCAGCACGGCGGCCTCGCCGAGACGGGCGCGGACGCGGTCGGCGAAGAGCGCGATGTCGGCGTCATCGTCGTTCGTCTCGCCGGTGAGGTCGCCCTGAGCCAAGTCGAAGGCCGCGACCGACAGCACGGACAACCGCACGAGGTCGAAGCCGAAGCCGGCGTCGATGGTCTGCTCCAGCGCGGTGAGCCGCTCATGGAACAGTCTTTGGATCAGCCGCGGCTCGCGTATCGGGCGCGAGGTGCCGACGGCGATGCGGCTGACGGCGCCGTCGACGCGGAAGAGAAGCAGCGCCAGCGTGCGCGCGCCCTCGCCGCGGCGTTCGAGGTCGGTCTTCAAGGCGATCGCCAGCCGGCTCACCAGCCGCTCGATGTCGTCGGTGAGCACGACCGGCTCGGCAAGGTGGCGCTCGACCGAGAGCGGCGCGACGGGAAGGCGCGGCGACACGGCCTCGTCGAGACGGCCGAGCGCCTGGTCGAGGCGCAGAAGCAAGGTGGCGCCGAAGCGGCGGGCGAGCGGCGCGCGGGGCGCGGCCATCACCGCGCCGGCGGTGCGCAGGCCCACGCTTTCCAGGCCGGCGCGGGTTTCCGGCGCGATGCGCAGCGCCGACAATGGCAGCGGCGAAAGCAGCGCCTCCTCCTCGCCGCCGGCGATGATGCGGTCGCCATGGAAGCGCGCCGCCGCCCAGGCGGCGCCCGGCGTCGAAGCCAGCCCGGCGCGGACATCGAAACCCTGCTGGAAGAAGCGGGTGAGGATCTCGTCCTGCATGGCGCGCTCGCCGCCGAACAGATGCGTGCAGCCGGTGACGTCGAGGAACAGCCCGTCCTCGCCGTCGATCGCCACCAACGGCGTGTAGCGGTCGCACCAGTCGGCAAGGCCTTCGAGCAGCCGGCGGTCGGCTTCCGTGTCGGCCTCGACCACATCGATCGAGGGATGCATGGCGCGCGCATCGGCGATGCCCATGCCGCGCTTCAATCTGAGCGCCTCAGCCCGCTCGTCGAGGGCCGCGATGCGCTGGGTGTTGTTGTCGCGATGGCTGATCACAAGCGGCGGGTGAGGTGACGGCAGGTGATGCGGGGGCCGGGAACGCCAGGACCGCCCCAGGCGCTGGCGCAGGATCCGCTCCGCGGCCAGATGCGGGAACCACAGCGACAGAATTCTCTGTTCTTTCTGCAAAAGCGTGCTCATTTGGGTTCCACTCCAGTGTGAATTGTCCGGGCAGGGCCGTGCGGCTCTTGCCGATATCGAGTTTGAAGGCGGGGCGGCCGATCGAGCCGGCGAGCGGCCCGGCGACGGTTTCGCGGCTTGCCGCCGCCGCCGCCGAGACGATGAGGCGCACCGGGGCGGCAGTGGGGTCGGCCTCGCCGGCCTGGCGCAGCAAAAGCAGCGGCCGGCCGGCATTCTGGGCGCGGGCGTGCAGCCGGCGCGTGGCGGTGAGGTCGAGCCGCCGCGGACTTCCGCGGATCTCGAGGATGACCGCGGCAAAGGCCGTCATGCGGGCGGCCTCCTCGGCGATCCACAGCGCATCGAGCAGTTTTGGCGCCTCGGAAAACAGCAATTGCTCCGGCTCGATGCCGAACAGGGCGTGAAGGCCCCTGGCATAGGGAAAGCCGGCCTCGTGGAAAATTTCCGCCGTGCCGACCCAGAGGATCGGCAGGCCCTGCTTCTCTCTGAGGACCAGGCTTACGAGCGACAGCGCGAAGCCGGCAACGGCGCCGGCATCGCGGGTCTCCAGGCCATGGATTTCGCTGAGCGCCGCCTTGGGCAGGCCGCCGCCGAGGGCGGCATCGAGGCGACCGATGCCGGTATGCAGGAAGGCGTCCGCCGAAGCCACGGCGAGCCCACGCCGGACGATCGTCCTGTCCCGCGTCATATCCGGTCCGGTGGCATCGCCAGAGCGGTTCAGCTTTTCCGCAATTGCGGACGGAAGACCGCTTCGCACTTCTCCTGGAATCGCCCCAGGCGCGCCAGCCGTCGGCGCCTGCAGGCGCTCGGGCAGCGTTCCCTCGATCTTCGCGATCTGGCGGCGCAGGGCAAAAACAGTGTCCCGCGCCACGGCGCTCATCGCCATGACGTTCACTTCCAGCAGCAATTGTTCCTGTTATGTTCCTATAGATTCCAGAGGCGTCCGGAAGAGTCAAGCAGAGTCACAAGGAATTTATTCCTTCGAGCCTTTACCCTGAAAGCGAACGCCCAGCCGGCTCATTTGCCTCGACCCGCGCGAAAGCCTATATGCCGGGATCAAAGGAAATTTCATGGCCCGCATCTATAAGACACGCACCTGGCACGACCAGCTCTCCCCGTCGATGGACGAGATGGAGCTTCTGGCGCTGGAGACCTATGCCCATCTGCCGGACGAATTCCGCAAGCTCACCGGCGAGATCATTATCCAGATCGCCGATTTCCCGACCGACGAGATCATGGACGACCTGTCGCTGGAGACGCCTTTCGACCTGCTCGGCCTGTTCGAAGGACGTGGCATCGCCGAGCGCTGGAACCCGCAGACCGGCGAGGGGCCGAACCGCATCACGCTCTACCGCCGCGCCATACTCGACTACTGGGCCGAGAACGAAGAGACGATGGGCGACATCGTCACCCACGTGCTGATCCACGAGATCGGCCACCATTTCGGCCTGTCGGACGACGACATGGAGCGCATCGAGGAAGCGGCCGAGCAGGCGGCGGCGGGCTGAGCGCGCACTTCGTCATCCTAGGGCGAAGCAAGAAGCGAAGCGACGCGCGCAGACCCTAGGATCCATGCCGTTCCATCAACACCAAACCCGCGGTGCAGAACGGAACGCTTGCCGCCCGACACCCGCAAACGTCCCCTATATTCTGATCCGCTGCGCCTCTAGGGTCTGCGCGACGGAGCTTCGCTCCTGCTCCGCCCTAGAATGACGAAGTGGGGGTTGCGTCCTTTCTACCAGTCGCTCAGCTTGGTGTCCGGGCCGTAGTCCTGACCTTCGACATCCTTCACCACGGCCTGGCCGCAGCGCATCGACTTGGTCTTCTTGTCATAGGCGTAGGTCGGCGAGCCGAACAGGTGCCAGCCCTTGTTCAGGGCCGCCGTCACCTTGTGGCAGAAGGTTGAATCGTCCGGGCCGGACAGAAAGCGGTAGAGTTTCATTTTTCGAGCCTGTCTTGAATATCGGCGCATCATGCGCCGATGATTATCGCCTTCGCCAGAAGTTTCTCGGCTTCCGCCAGATGCAGCCGCTCGACCATGCGGCCGTCCATCGCGATCACGCCCCTGCCGGTATTTTCGGGCCGCGCGAACGCATCCCTGATCGCACGGGCCCTGGCCAGCGCCTCGGGCGACGGCGTGAAGGCGCGGTTCGCCGGCTCGATCTGGGCGGGATGGATCAGCGACTTGCCGTCGAAACCCATGGCCGCGCCGTCGGCGCATTCGCGCGCCAGGGCGTCGAGGTCGCGAAAATCATTGGCGACGCCGTCGATCACGTCGAGGCCGCCGGCCCGCGCGGCGAGCACCAGTTGCATCAGCCAGGGCATCAGATAGCGCCGGTCGGGCGTCGCCAGGATGCCGGTCGCCTTCACCAGGTCATTCGTTCCGGCGACGAAACAAGCGAGGCGCGACGCTGGATCGCGGCCAAGCTCGGCGATGGCGCCGATGTTGAGCAGCGCTTTGGGCGTCTCGACCATCGCCCACAGTTTCACGCCGTCCGGCGCGAAATTGTCGTCGAGCAGGTCACCCGCCTCGAGGATGTCGCGCGGCGTGCCGATCTTGGGCAGGAGAATGCCGTCGGGCTCGGCCTTGGCCATGGCCAACAGATCGTCGGCGCCCCATTCGCTGGCGAGCGGGTTGACGCGCACCACCATTTCGCAGCGTTTTTCGCGCCGGCCAAGGATGCCGGCAATCTTGTCGCGCGCGGCTTTCTTGTCGGCGGGCAGGACGGCGTCCTCGAGATCGATGATGACGGCGTCGCAGGCCAAGGCGCCGATTTTGGCGAGCGCCTTGTCGTTCGAGGCGGGAATGTAAAGCACCGAGCGGCGCGGGCGGTAGGGTTCCTGAGCCATGGCCGATCTATGCAGGGTGATGGCGGATGAGGCAAGGCGGGGAGCAATCTTCTCCTTGAGGGGCCGCAAGGGTGAGATGCCCGGCAGGGCGGAGGCGCACGCTGTCCTACCTACCTGTCCTTCGTCATTCCAGGATCTGCGCCGCGTCGCTTCGCTCCTTGCTCCGCCCTGGAATGACGAAGGATACGTCGCCGTTTCACGCGCAAGAACCCTCTCTATCGCCTTTGACGACATCCCAGGGGCTGGCACCGCCATATGCGATTGCCGTACTCGAGCGTCTCGGGCGCCGGCGCCGGGCTGTCTTGCACGAAAACTGCAAACCCTTGCTGAAAAGCTCCGGGATTCCGCCGCGCGTTCACCGTGCCCGTCGGCGATAAAGCCGGCATGCGAACGCCTCACACATCCCGCTGGTCGCTGCCGCGCCGGCTCCGCGACGAAGGTTGGTGGCTGGTCGAGCCGCAAAGGCGGCGCGTCACGGGGTCGGTGCTTCCGTTCAGGGCCCGGCCGGCATGCGCCGGCGGTAACACAGCCACGAAGGCGCGGCGATGACGACGATGACCATGACGGCGCCGGCGAGCAAGACATCGCCTGTCCCGAGCTACTGCCGCCGCGTCGGCGCCGCCGCGCTGCTGGTGGCGCTGGCCGATTTTCTTTTCTACGGCCAGCCGGTCGGGATCACCGTCTTCATCTTCGCGACCGTGCTCGCCGCCACGGTCGTCGCCATGCATCCGTCGGCGCTCAGCGACGGCCGGGTCTGGCTGAAGCCGGCCGCGCTGTTCGTCGCGCTGCTGCCGCTGGTCGAAAATGTCAGCCCGCTTTCGCTGCTGGTCGCTGTCGCGGCACTTGCGGTCTTCGCGCTGTCGTTGGCCGGGCGGCTGCGTGGCGAACCTGCCCGAATAGCCCGCCAGCTCAGCCTGTTCCTGGTCGCAACGCCCTTCCGCTTCGCCCGCGACTTCTTCCGCTGGCGCAAGGCGGCGCGGGAACTCGGCCAGCGGCGGCTTCAGCTTACGGCCATTGTCGTCTGGATCGTGCCCTTGACGCTGGGCGTCGTTTTCCTGGCGCTGTTCGGCGCCGCCAATCCGATCATCGAGCACTGGCTGTCGCTGATCGACCTCCACGCGCTCCTCGAAAAAATCGAGATCGCGCGGCTTATCTTCTGGCTGATCGTGCTTGCCGGCGTCTGGGCGTTCCTGAGGCCGCGCCTGCCGCGCTTCGCCTTCCGTGTCAGGCGCGCTTTGCCTGCCGCGCCCATAGCGAGACCGGCGAAGGCCGAGGATATCCTCTTCGGCAAGGCGGCCATTCTTCGCGCGCTGATTGTCTTCAATGGCTTGTTCGCGGTGCAGAGCGCGCTCGACGCCACCTATCTCTGGGGCGGAGTCGCCCTGCCCGACGGGATGACCTATGCCGCCTATGCGCATCGTGGCGCCTATCCGCTGGTCGCCACCGCGCTGCTGGCCGCCGGCTTCGTGCTGGCGGCGCTGCGCTCGGGCAGCGAGACGTCCCGGGATCCGCTGATCCGCGGGCTGGTCTATCTCTGGGTGACGCAGAACATCGCGCTGGTGATCTCCTCGATGCTTCGGCTCGATCTCTATATCGATGTCTATGCGCTCACCTATCTGCGCATCGCCGCCTTCATCTGGATGGGACTGGTGGCGGCGGGGCTGGCCCTCATCGTCGCCCGCATCGCGCTTCAAAAATCCGGCGAATGGCTGCTCTCCGCCAATCTTGCGACACTATCGGCGACGCTTTATGCCTGCTGCTTCGTCAACTTCGCCGCAACGATCGCCAACTACAATGTCGACCACTCGCTTGAAATGACCGGAAAGGGCGTTCCCCTCGACATCTGGCATATACGCTCGCTCGGGCCGAGCGCTTTGCCGGCGCTCGGGCGCTATTTCGAGCATCAGAAGAAAACATTCCCCGATCGCGCGGTCGGCGACGGGCCCGACGCGATAGCCGAATTCCGCTATCGCACGGAGCAGAAAAACTGGCACGCCTGGGGTTTTCGCGACTGGCGGCTGCTGCGCACACTCGACAAGCACGGCGCGCTTGCTAATCCTGCCGTCACCGAACCCTACGCACCGGGCCGCTGATTTCATGCCGCACAATATCCTCGTCGCCGACGACGACCCGCATATCCGCGAGATCATCTGCTTCGCGCTGGAAAAGGCCGGCATGAAGACGGCCGCCGTCGCCGACGGCGCCGCAGCACTGCAGGCGGTCGAGCGCAGCGCGCCCGACCTCATCGTGCTCGACATCGGCATGCCGGAGATGGACGGGCTCGAGGTCTGCCGGCGGCTCAGGCAAAAATCCGACGTGCCGGTGCTGTTCCTGTCCGCGCGGGATGAAGAGATCGACCGCGTTCTGGGTCTGGAGATGGGCGGCGACGACTATGTGACCAAGCCGTTCAGCCCGCGCGAGCTGGTCGCCCGCGTCAACGTCATCCTGCGGCGCGCGCGGCCGGCCGCCGTGGAGGAAGAGGCGGACGATCGTGAATTCACGCATGGCAAGCTCATGCTCGTCCCGGCAAGCCATGAAGCAAGCTTCGGCGGCAAGCCGCTCACCTTGACGGCGATCGAGTTCGCGATCCTGAAAGGCTTCCTCGCCCGGCCGCAGCACGTGCTTGGCCGCGACGCGGTGATGGCCAATGCCTATGCCTCCAACATCCATGTCTCGGAACGCACGGTCGACAGCCACATCCGCAACGTGCGGGCCAAGCTGGCCGCGGTCGGCTGTATCGATGCGATCGCGACGGTGCATGGCGTCGGCTTCCGGCTCGGCCGATGCGGTGGTTGAGCAAGGAAAGGTGGCGGCCGCGGCTCGCCACCGTCGTCGTCGTCATCCTGATCCTGGTCATGGCGCTGCCGCTGGTCGGGCTGTTCTTCTTCCGGCTCTATGAGAACCAGCTGATCCGCCAGACCGAGGGCGAGCTGATCGCGCAAGGGGCGGTCGTCGCCGCCGTCTATGCCAGCGAGGTGCGCGCGGCCGGCATCGCCCCGGAAAGACTGGGGGCGCCGGTCTCGGCCGATCCGGCAAGGGACAACAACTATCCCTATGATCCGATCGAGCCGCGCCTCGACCTTGCCTCGGACGATGTCATGCCGTCGCGGCCGGCGGCGCTTCCCGCCACGCCCGATCCCGTCTTCGCGGCAATAGGCGCGCGGCTCGACGGCATTCTCGACCAGACGCAGAAAACGACGCTCGCCGGCTTCCGGCTGCTCGATCCACGCGGTGTGGTGATTGCCGGTGGCGACGAGGTCGGCCGGTCGCTCGGCGAGATCGAAGAGGTGCGGGCCGCGCTTTCCGGCACCTATGCCAGCGAGCTCAGGCTGCGCATCCCCGACCAGCCGACCCCGCCGCTCTATTCGGTCAGCCGCGGCACCAAGGTGCGCGTCTTCGTCGCCATGCCGGTCGAGCTCGACGGCCGGGTCGCCGGCGTCGTGTACCTGTCGCGAACGCCGAACAACATCGTCAAGCACCTCTATGGCGAGCGCGGCAAGGTGACGTTGGCGGCCATCGCCATCCTCGGCGGCACACTTTTGATCGCGCTGGTGTTCATCCGCACAGTCAGCCGGCCGATCTACGCGCTGATCGACCGGACGAAGCGCATCGCCGCCGGCGACCGCGATGCAATCCGGCCGCTCGACCATCACGGCACGCGCGAGATGGCGGCGCTGTCGACCGCCTTCCTCGACATGGCGCAAAAGCTGCAGGCGCGCTCCGACAGCATCCAGACCTTCGCCACCCACGTCTCGCATGAATTGAAATCGCCGCTGACGGCGATCCAGGGCGCGGCGGAGCTGCTCAGGGATTCCGGCGGCGCGATGGACGAGGCCGAGCGGCGGCGCTTCTCCAACAACATCGTCACCGATGCCGGGCGGCTCAATCTCCTGGTGCGCCGGCTGCTCGACCTGGCGCGCGTCGAGAACCTGGAACCGAGCGGCGACAGCACGACGCTTCATGCGGCCCTGGCATCATTGCCGATCGACACCAGGCTGGAAGCGCGGCTTGAAGGCGGCGGCGACATCAGGCTTGGCATCTCGGCCGAGAATCTCGGCATCGTGCTCGCCAACCTCATCGACAACTCGGCGAGGCACGGCGCCCGACAGGCGGCGATCCATGCCTCAGCCGATGGCGCGCGCGCGTCGGTCCAGATCGGCGACGACGGCGACGGCATCTCGGCCGCCAACCGCGCCAGGATCTTCGAGCCGTTCTTCACCACGCGGCGCGAGTCCGGTGGCACCGGCATGGGGCTCGGCATCGTGCTGGCCCTCCTGAAAGCGCATGATGGCACGATCAGGCTGGTTGACTCCGAGCGCGGCACGCGCTTCGAGATCGACCTGCCGGTTGCGTGAAGACGCGACCGTCCAGAGGATTGTTTCTACGCAATTCCGGACGGGCCGCTAAGACGAAGTTGTCGAGCGTAACCGCCACACACTTTTCCTGGAATTGCTCCAGGTCGGAGAAAAAATGCGCTACGACATCGTCATCATCGGCGGAGCCATCGTCGGGTCCTCGGTCGCCTATTACCTGCGCGAGGAGGGCTTTACCGGCTCGATCGCGCTGATCGAGCGCGATCCGCAATTCTCCCATGCGGCGACGACCTTGTCGCTCGCCTCGATCCGCCAGCAATTTTCCATCCCGGAAAACATCCGCCTGTCGCAGTTCACGCTGAAACTGTTCCGGCGGCTGAAGGAAACCTTCGGCGCCGATGCCGATATCGGCTTTCGCGAAGGCGGCTACCTCATCCTCGCCGGCGAGGCCGGCCTGCCTATCCTCAAGGCCAATCACGAGACGCAGGTCGCCGAGGGCGCCGATATCCTGCTCGAGGACCCCGGGCAGCTGGCGCGCCGCTTCCCGTGGCTGTCGGTCGAAGGCATCACCGCCGGCGCCTTTGGCCGCAGCGGCGAGGGCTGGTTCGACGCACATGCGCTGCTGGCGCTGTTCCGCAAGGCTTTGCGCGACAAGAAGATCGATTTCATCGCGGCTTCCGCCACCGGCATTTCGCGCGAGGGCAATCGTGTGACCGGCGTCAGCCTCGACAATGGCGAGACGCTGGAGGCCGGCATCGTCGTCAACGCCGCCGGGCCGAACGCCGGCAAGGTGGCGGGTTTTGCCGGGCTGGCGCTGCCGGTGGAACCGCGCAAGCGCAACGTTTTCGTCTTCGAGGCGCGCGAGAAATATGCCGACATGCCGCTGCTGGTCGATCCAAGCGGCATCTATGTGCGGCCGGAAGGCTCCGTCTACCTCACCGGCGGCGCTGAGCCGGAGGAGGGCGATGTCGCTCCCGATCCGAAGGACTTCGACGTCAACTGGCCGCTGTTCGAAGAGGTGATCTGGCCGACCTTAGCCGCCCGCATCCCGGCCTTCGAGGCGATCAAGCCGACGCGCGCCTGGGTCGGGCATTACGACTACAACACGCTCGACCAGAACGCGGTGATAGGGCCGCATCCGGAGGTCGAGAACTTCCTCTTCGCCAACGGTTTCTCCGGCCACGGCCTGCAGCAGGCGCCGGCAGTGGGGAAGTCGCTCGCCGAGCTCATCGTGCGTGGCGGCTACCGGACGGTGGACTGCACGGCGTTCGACTATGAGAGAGTGGCCGAGGGAAGGGCGTTCCGGGAGCTGAACGTCATCTGACGAACGGCCGCGTCGACCGAAAGTGCATTGCCGAGCGCATGGCCTCGTGCCGTGTTGTCGAAGATGCACCAGACCTCGGCGGCCGATGCGCTGGCTTCGGCAAGCCGCCCGCTGATATCCAGCAGCTGAGCAGCCTCGTAGTCCGAATAGTAGACCTGCGGCGCGCCATGGAAACGGAAGTAGGCGAGATCGCGCCAGCCGCCAGGCATATCAGCAGCAGGCACGGGAGCGGGGTCGGCCGCAACGCGACCGACCCGAAGGCGGCTCAAAAGAGCGTCGGCTTCCGGTTCGAACCAGCTGGCGTGACGCGGCTCGCAAACAAGGCGCCGGTCGGTCTTTGCACGCAGCACGGCGAAGAACTTTTCGGCGGTTTTGGGTTCGAACCGCAGGCTGGGCGGCAGTTGAACCAAGAGCACCGAAAGCTTGGAATCGAGTCCTGCGGCCTGACCCAAAAACGCGTCCAGAAGATCATCGCAATCTTCCAGGCGGCGCTCATGCGTCACGGCTTTGGGGATTTTTGCGGAAAAGCGAAAATGATCCGGAACTGAGCGTGCCCAGCGCTCATAGGTTTCCCGCCGATGCGGCTTGTGGAACGAGGAATTGATCTCCACGACCGGAAACCATGCCGCATAGCGTTCAAGCTGCGAGCCCGCCGCCGAGAACGAAGGCCTATGCGCTTTCGGTATGCTCCATCCAGCGGTTCCTACGAGACAATGGCTGTTCTCCATGTCCAAAATCTGGACAGGCCCACTGCCAGGTCAAGGGAGATGTTCAGGCATCTGGCAGGGTATCGAAATAGCCCTGCAGCCAGCCAAGCACCCGCGCCCAGCCCTCGGCATGTTCGGCCGCCGCATCCGGGAAACCCGCGAAGCCGCCATGGCAGACGGTGAGCCGCGTGCCACCGCCGATCGGCTCAAGCAGATAAGCCACCGTCGTTTCGTGATATCCCAGCGTCGGATGGTCCCAATCGTAGCGCCGCGTCTGCACGATGCGGCGCGGCATCGCGATTTCGAGGAATTTTCCGCCGGCGGGGAGGTGTCCGCCGTCGGCGACCTGTACCGTGACGTTCCAGCCGCCGCCGACGCGCAGATCGGCGGACCAGTCGGTCATGCGATAGGTTTCGGGCGAACCCCACCAGCGCTCGACTTCAATGGTGACCAGCGCCGCGATAACCTCGTCCGGCGAGGCGGGGAGCTCGGCCGAGGCCATGACCGTGTCTGCATTCGCCATGGCTTGCGGTAACGACAAGTGAAGCATCAGATTCAACTCCACAAAGGATTGTCTCGTATCCGAAACGAACGCTCATCCCTTTGACGGCGGGCGCTCGAAACCCTTGCCGGTTTCGAGCAGGCTCTTGAGGCTCGCCAGAACCAGCGGCCAGCCCTTGGCGACGTTCGGGATCAGCCTGTGCGGGCCGTCGGCCTCGTGGATGACGGTGAGCTTCATCAGCTCGCCATCGGGCTCTATGGTGAAGGTGCAGCGCGTATAGCCGTCCTCCTTGACCTCGGGCATCCATTCGTTGCGCCA
This sequence comes from Mesorhizobium sp. B4-1-1, assembly GCF_006439375.1. Classification (NCBI taxonomy): domain Bacteria; kingdom Pseudomonadati; phylum Pseudomonadota; class Alphaproteobacteria; order Hyphomicrobiales; family Phyllobacteriaceae; genus Mesorhizobium; species Mesorhizobium sp. B4-1-1. The sequence goes on along the minus strand of NZ_VFTH01000031.1, from coordinate 3,211 downwards.
TTTGATGACCAGGCGTTTTGGCGGGTCAACCTCGAGGATCTCGCCCGAGTCGGCGACGCGCCCGTCGGGGAAGACCAGTTTCCAGCTCGCGCCGACCTTCCAGTCGCTCTCCTGATAGGAGCAGAGGAAGAACTTCCGGTTGAATTCCGGATCGGTCAGCGCCTGCCAAAGTTTTTCAGGCGTCGTGCGGATATAGGTGACATAAACAAAGCTGTTCTCGCTCACGGCTCTTCCCTTTCAAGGCGTTGCTTCAGGTGGCTGAGGGCAGCAAGCCGCCCTCGCTCGAACTTGCCGATCCAGCGCTCGGCGATCTCGTTGATCGGAACGGGGTTGAGGTAGTGCTCCTTCTCGCGGCCGCGGCGCATGGTGGTGACGAGATTCGCTTCCTCGAGGATCGCCAGGTGCTTGGTCACCGCCTGACGCGTCATCTCCATGTGCTCGCAGAGCGCGCTCAGCGTCTGTCCGTTCCGGGCATGGAGACTGTCCAGCAATTGCCGGCGGGTCGGGTCGGCCAAGGCGCGAAAGACGGCATCCATGCTCATGGCTTTAATATGCAACCATTTGGTTGCATGTCAAGCGATGGCAAAAATATTCTGCTGCCTGATGACTGCTTGCCTAAGGTTTCTTGCTTGCCGGATTGTGCCTGTCTTGAGGTGGCTTCGCTTTTGAGCAGCGCCGTCCCCCGCTCCGTCGCTGCTTCGCAGCGCCACCTCTCCCCCCTCCGGAGGGCGAGGAAGGGAGCCAGGGTCGGCGAACTCGCTCGGTTCCTCTCCCCCGTCGATCGGGGGAGAGGTGTCGAGCGAAGCTCGACGGAGTGGGGTCGATCTGGCTCGCCGGTTCCAGGCAGGAGTCGGCTCCGATATCGGTGGCGGTTCAGGTCAGCTTTTGCGGGAGAACCAGAAAGCGTCCGTCATGCGCGTCATGCCGATGCGCTCGTAGAAGCCGACGGCGTCGGGCATCGAGATCAGGCTGACGGCGACCGAAGGGCCGAGCTGGCGCTTGACCTCGTCCATCAGGCCCTTGCCGACGCCGAGCCCTTGCGCCGCCTTCGAGACGGCGAGGTCGGAAATGTAGCAGACCCAAGAGAAGTCGGTCATGCCGCGCGCGACGCCGACCAGTTGCCTGTCCGGCCGGTCGAGCCGCGCGGTCAGCACCAGGTCGGCATTGTCCAGCATGGCTTGCAGCCGGGCCTCGTCGTCGACAGGCCTTACCTTGCCCAGGCCGGATTCGACCAGCACGCGGCGGAATTCTGCGACATCGAGGGCGGGCTCGCTGGCGTAGAGAACTTTGGAAGGATCGGCCATGGCCGCAGACTGCACCAGCCGGGCAGGATTTCGAAGCCGTTTTTGAAGCGCTCCAGCCCCTGGTCCGTGCGCCATGGCCGCCATTGGCCCAAGGGCAATGCACGGACAGTCGCCTTTCATTTGCCGCCGGCTTTGTGTAAACCGTCCCGCAAAGTTCCCCGCAAGCCAAGAAGACGGGCAAGGACCATGGATAAATTCACCAAGCTCACCGGCGTCGCCGCGCCCATGCCGATCGTCAATGTCGACACCGACATGATCATTCCGAAGGATTATCTCAAGACGATCAAGCGCACCGGGCTCGGCACCGGCCTGTTCGCCGAGATGCGCTACAACGAGGACGGTTCGGAGAACCCGGATTTCGTGCTCAACAAGCCGGCCTACCGCAAGGCGCAGATCCTGGTCGCCGGCGACAATTTCGGCTGCGGCTCGAGTCGCGAGCATGCGCCCTGGGCGCTGCTCGATTTCGGTATCCGCTGCGTGATCTCGACCTCGTTCGCCGACATCTTCTACAACAATTGCTTCAAGAACGGCATCCTGCCGATCACCGTCAGCCCGGAAGACCTGGACAAGCTGATGGACGACGCCTCGCGCGGCTCCAATGCAACGCTGTCGATCGATCTCGAGGCGAAGGAAATCCGCGGGCCGGATGGCGGCGTGGTCACCTTCGACCTCGACGACTTCAAGCGCCATTGCCTCTTGAACGGCCTTGACGACATCGGGCTGACCATGGAGAAGGCCGGCGCCATCGCATCGTTCGAGAAGAAGAACGCCGAGCAGCGTCCCTGGGCCTGAGGGCCCGAAAGCACTGAGATAGATGAATCCGGCCGCAAGCGGCCGGGTTCGCGGCGGCGGAATGGAGGGACAGTCATGACACGCTTGTCTTTAGCCGGTGCCTGCGCGTCGGCGGCAATTCTTCTCGCCACAATCGGCGCCAATGCGCAGACCACCGCGCCGGCCCCGCAGCCGGCGCCCGCGTCCGACCAGCCGGCGGCCGATCAAGGCGTGACCGACCAGGGATCGGGCAGCGACCAGGCCGGTTCGGACGAGGAAAAGCAAGCGCCGATCCCGTTCGAGGGCGGCCAGCTCACCATCACGCAGCCGGAGCAGGATGGCGAGAAGGTGCTGTCCTATGACGGCAAGCAGCTGGCCAGCAATTACGACGTCTTCTTCGACAGGATCGTCAAGATCGGCGACGTCAACGTGGCGCTGGTCGATGTCGGCGACGGCGGCAACCAGTGCGGGCCGGCCAAGGTCATCGTCTGGAAGCCGAAGGACGGCGAGATCCAGACCACCACGGTCGAGCAGGACGAATGCGGGGCGCCGCCGGCCGCGATCTCCGACAGCGCCGTCTATTTCGTGCCCTATCTGCTGCCGGGCGATTCCAAGCCGGCGCTCTGCAATGGTCGCCCACGGAAGGGCTGACCACCTCCGGCAACCTGACCTACACGCCCGAACCCGGCACCGACTGGAAGGACGTCGACCCGTCGAAATACGACAACATCATCGACGCCTTCCACAACGAGGCCGTCTACAAGGCTGGACAGGCTCTGCTGGGCGACGACATGCCCGACATGGCGACCAGCCTGCTGGTCGGCGGCGGCACCGAAAAGACGGCATCGGGCGCCTTCTACGCCACCGGCTGCGTGCCGCATGACTGCGGCGGCAATGACGGCTTCATGGCGGTCGATCCGGGCAAGCAGAAGGTCTATTTCGCCCGCCGCGGCGACAATGGCGAGCCGCAGGCCTGGCCACCGGTCAAGGACTGGCCGGAGGACATCAAGAAAGCCTATGACGACGCGCAAGGGTCGGGGAATTAAGGTATGTTGAGCGTCAGGTCAGGCCGAGTCGAAAGTGGTGGCTGCCGAGAACCGGAGCGGAGCGTACTTAAGTACGTGAGCACCGGAAGC
>NZ_VFTH01000030.1:0-46115 GCF_006439375.1 Mesorhizobium sp. B4-1-1 | reverse complement strand
GAATTCCGCTCCGTTGTACTATATGACCCGCGTCACGGCATGGATTCTCGGGTCAAGCCCGAGAATGACGACATGTGGCCGTTGGCCCAATCTCCCCTTCCGGCCAGTCCCTCAACAAACCGCTTCAAACCTCGCGACCTCGGCGCTACGGTCCGTCTCATGGCCCCTTCCGTCAGCCCGACCATCGCCAACCGCCGCGACCAGATGTTTCCCGTGCTCACCGACGCGGATATCGAGCGCATGCGCCGCTTTGGCGAGGCGCGCACTTACGCGGCCGGCGAGCATATGGTTGAGGCCGGCACGGTGTCGCCCGGGGTGATCCTCATCCTGTCGGGCAAGGTCGACATCACCCAGGCCGGCGGGATCGGGCCGCGCGAGCCGATCATCAGCTACGGTGCCGGCAACTTCGTCGGCGAGCTGGCACAGTTGTCGAACCGGCCGTCGCTGGTCAGTGCAGAGGCGAAGGGACCGGTCGAGGCCATCGTCATCCCCTCGCAGCGGCTGCGCGACCTGATGGTGCAGGAGGCCAATCTCGGCGAGCGCGTCATGCGGGCGCTGATCCTGCGCCGGGTCGGCCTGCTCGAAAGCAGCGCCAGCGGGCCGGTCGTCATCGGCCCGCCCGGCAATGGCGACGTGCTGCGGCTCGAAGGGTTCCTGCGGCGCAGCGGACTTCCCCATCGTGCCCTCGATTCCGACACCGACCCTTGCGCGAAAACGCTGATCGAGCGGTTCCATATCGATCCGCATCACCTGCCGATCGTGCTCTGCCCCAACGGCAAGCTGATGCACAATCCGGGCGAGACCGAGCTCGCCCGCTGCGTCGGCCTGCTGCGGCCGATCGATGCCGGCAAGGTCTATGACGTGGCGATCGTCGGCGCGGGGCCGGCGGGGCTGGCGGCGGCGGTCTATGCCGCCTCGGAAGGGCTGTCGACCATCGTGCTCGATTGCCGCGCCTTCGGCGGACAGGCGGGCGCTTCGGCGCGGATCGAAAACTATCTCGGCTTCCCGACCGGAATCACCGGCATGGCGCTGATGGCGCGCGCCTATAACCAGGCGCAGAAATTCGGCGTCGAGATGGTCATCCCCAACGAGGCGAAGCTGCTCGACGGCGACGGCGCCCGCTACAGGCTTGCCATCGGCGACGGCGAGAGCGTGCGCACGCGCGCCGTGGTGATCGCCTGCGGCGCGCGCTACCGCCGCCTCGATATCGCCAACCTGGCGCAGTTCGAGGGGGCCTCGGTGCATTACTGGGCCTCGCCGATCGAGGCCAGGCTTTGCCGCGACCAGGAGGTGGCGCTGGTCGGTGCCGGCAATTCGGCAGGACAGGCGGCCGTCTACCTGGCGAGCCAGGTGCGCAAGGTGACGCTCCTGGCGCGCCGCGACGGCCTCGACGCCACCATGTCGCGCTATCTCGTCGAGCGCATCGCGGCGCAGCCCAACATCGAGGTGCTGACCGAGACCGAGGTCACGGCGCTGGAGGGCCATGACGGCAATCTCGAAGCGCTGCGCTGGCGCAACCGGGCGAGCGGCGAAGAGACGACGCGCCCGATCCGCCACCTCTTCCTGTTCATCGGCGCCGACCCGAACACCGACTGGCTGGCGAATTGCAACGTGGCGCTGGATGCCAAGGGTTTCGTGCGCACCGGACCGGAGACGACACCCGGGCACGGGCTGATGGAGACCAGCCGAAGCGGCGTGTTCGCCATCGGCGACGTGCGCTGCGGCTCGACCAAGCGGGTCGCCGCCGCCGTCGGCGAAGGCGCGCAGGTGGTCGCGGCATTGCATACCTATCTGGCGCGGGACGGCGAATTGGCGAGGAGAGCGTGATGGATGAATGCCGGCATACGAAGGACATCAAAAAGGTCACGCCGAGCGCGCTGGGCTGCGAGGAATGCCTGAAGAGCGGCTCCTGGTGGGTGCATCTGAGGCTCTGCCGCACCTGCGGTCATGTCGGCTGCTGCGACGACTCGCCCAACCGCCACGCGACAAAGCATTTCCATGCCACGCAGCATCCGATCATCGAAGGCTACGACCCGCCGGAAGGCTGGGGCTGGTGCTTCGTCGACGAGGTTTTTGTCGACCTCGAGGGCGATACGACGCCGCAGAACGGGCCGATCCCGAAGTTTGTTTGAGGGTGCGCTTTCAGCGCACCGAACCCGTCACCGTCTGATCGATGGCGTCGGGCACGGATTTGCGATCGTTGCCGGCGAAGATGCCGATGAGGAGCAGGCTGAGCACGACCGGCACAAACAGGATGGCGACGCGCGCCTGCACGTAGAAGATGGCGCGCCATTCATTTCGCTTTTCGTCGTTCATCATGCTCGCTCTGTGGTGCCTCCCGGAAAGGGGACATAGAGAGGAAGCGTTAAACATCTCCTTCCGATTGGGTTAACGGGCTACGATCTGCTGGAATCGCGAAGGGCGGCGCCAACCCCCTCTCCGTCTCGGCTTCGGCATGCGTTGGAGATTGGCCGAAACGCCCATCGCGATCGTCATCCACGGGCGGAGCGGGAGCGAAGCGGACGCGCAGACCCGAGGATCCATTCCGTGACTTCCGAGCGCCGCAGCGGTGCTTCTGCTCCGCTGCAGTCCACGGCTCAGGTCACGGAATGGATTCCAGGGTCTGCGCGACGCCGCTTCGCGGCTGCTCCGCCCTGGAATGACGAGGCTGAGAGCTTCGGCTAATGCCCAGTGTTTGCACCAATTTCACACGGTGAAGGCCCTTCGGCAAACGGCGACTTTTCAAAATTCCTGTGTCGAGAAAACCAACACTCAAACGGCTTTCAGCGCGAACAGCCTCCCACCGGCCGGCACGACGTCGTCGATACCGGCAAGCCGCAGGCAATGCCAGGCCATGGCGTGATTGGAGGAGGTGACAGGAATGCCGATGCGCCGTTCCAGATCGGCGACTGCCTCGGCGACGCGCAGGCTGGTGCAGGAGATGAAGATCGCTTCCACCCCCGGCACTTCAGCCATCCGTTCGGCCGCCGCCTCGATCGAGGCGAGCGAGATGCGGGCCGCCTCGCGGTCGTCGCGGCGGTCGAAGGTGGCGACGGCCGCGATGTCGAGGCCGCGTCCCGTGAAATAGCGGACCAGGCCCTGATTGATCTCGGGCGCATAGGGCGTCAGCAGGCCGATGCCCTTGGCGCCCAAAGCCTTGAAGGCGGCCAAGGCGCCGGTGACCGGCGTGGTGCAGGCGACGCCCGGCCGCGCCTTCCTGATCTCGGCGAAGACGGCTTCCTCGCCGAGGGTCATGGTGGCCGAGGTGCAGCCGAAGCCGACGACGTCGAGCGGGATGCTGGGCAGGATGAGGTCGACGGTGGGCGCGATGCGCGGGCCCATGGCGCGCAGCGTTTCCGGCGTGATGTCGTTGTCGTTGAACAGGCGCGCCTCGTAGAAGGCGACGCCCGGAATGCGCACCAGCGCGCGGAACTCGTGCTCCAGCGTCTGGTCGGTGGCGAGGATCGCCAGGCCGATCGCCGCGCGCGAGGCGAGGCCGCCGTCGATCTCCGATGGCAGCACGCCCAGATCGACTGGCATGGGACCGACAGGCCCTGACGCGGCAAGCGGCGCGGGGGCGAGATTGGCGGACATGGCGTTCCCTTTCTTGTCGGAGCGGGATCGATCCCGCTCTCAGTTCAAAAGTCCATCCATCGAAATGGCCGGCTTGCGGCCGGCGATCAGGTCGGCGGTGATGCGGGCCGAGCCATGCGACATAGTCCAGCCGATATGGCCGTGCCCGGTGTTGAGATAGAGGTTGCGCAGGCGCCGCTGACCGAATTCGGGCAAATTGTTGGGGGTCATGGGCCGCAGGCCCGCCCACATCTCGGCGCGGTCGTAATCGGCGCCTTCCGGATAAAGCTCCTCGGTCACGCCCTTCATGAAGGCGAAATCGGCCGGCTTGTGGCTGGTGTCGTAGCCGGCGAACTCCGCCGTGGCGGTGACGCGCAGCCGGTCGCCGAAGCGCGACACGGCGACCAGATTGTGCTCATCGATGGCGGCGATGGTCGGTGGCGCCGGCCGGTTGCCGACCGGAATGGTCAGCGAATAGCCCTTGACCGGATAGATCGGCAGGCTGATGCCGACGGTCCTGGCGATCAACGGGCTGTAGGAGCCGAGCGCCAGCACATAGGCGTCGCCCTTGACCGCCCCCTTGTCCGTCATCACCTGCGCGACGCCGTCGCCGGATGTCTCGATGCCGGTGACGGTCGTGCCGGTGCGGATCTCGCCCCCGCGCTCGACGACCTTGGCGGCAAGCGCGCGGGTGAACTTCGCCGGATCGCCGGTCTCGTCGGTCGGGCAATGGATGCCGCCGGCGATTTTTTCCCTGGCCGAAGCCAGCGACGGATCGAGCGCGACGATGGCGTCGCGATCGAGCACCTTGATCAGCTGGCCGTCGGATTCGAGCAGCCGCATATGCTCGACGCCTTTGTCGAGCGCCTGCTGGCTGCGATAGAAATAGAGGATGCCGCGATCGTTGCGGTCGTATTCGATCGCCTCGTCGGCGACGACCTCTTGCAGGACCGATTGCGAATAGACCGCCAGCCGATGCTTGAGCAGCGTGTTGCGCTTGGCCTTTTCAGCCGTGCATTCCATCAGGAACAGCCATGACCAGCTGTAGAGCCGGGGATCGGCCGAAAGCTTGAAGCGCAGCGCCTGGTCCTTCATCACCAGCGACTTCAACAGGATCATCGGCGCCTTGGGCGAGGACCAGACGAAGGAATGCCCCGGCGCGATCATGCCGGCATTGCCCCAGCTCGTCTCGGCGGCGACCTGAGGCTGGCGCTCGAGGATGACCACCTCGTGCCCGTCCTTCTGCAGCTGATAGGCGGTGGTGACGCCGACCACGCCCCCACCCAACACGATCACGCGCATGACGCCTCCGGAGATCGCAAAGCTGGCTCACTGTAAGGTGTAAGCTGCAGTCTGCAATGGCACACATACCGAGATGTCGGCAGGACAGCGCGTCTCTCGCGGGCACGACGATCGCAAATGGCGCTTCGTCATTCTAGGGCGGAGCAAGGAGCGAAGCGACGCGCGCAGACCCTAGAATCCATGCCGTGACATTGGCCATAGAATGCAACGGTCCAGAATAGCGGGTGGTAATGGCGCCAGCTAAGATCGCCACATGACAGGCTACGTCTACATGACCGCGAGCCAGAAAGGCGGCACGATCCATATCGGCGTCACCAATGATCTTGCTCGTCGGATGCCCGAGCACAAGACCGGCCAAGGCTCCAGCTTCACCAGCCGTTACGGTGTGCAGCGTCTGGTCTGGTACGAGGAGTATTTCGACATCACCGACGCCATCCGGCGTGAGACGTCATTGAAGCGCTGGCCACGGCGATGGAAGATCGGACTTATCGAGAAGACCAATCCGGAATGGTTCGAGCTGTTTCGCGGGATTGGCTGGTGAATGTTCTGGACCGTGGCGGCTCTCAACCGTCACGGCATGGATTCTAGGGTCTGCGCGCGTCGCTTCGCTCCTTGCTCCGCCCTAGAATGACGAAGGACAGGTTGGCGGGACAGAGAGGGGCGCGAAGGAACACCACGATGACGCGTGTCTACGAGTTCTCAGGTCTGCAACGCCTGCTCCAGGTCCGCGATAAGATCATCGCCGTCCTCGATCCCGCAGGACAGCCGCACCAGCGAATCCGTGATGCCGATGGCGCCGCGTTTCTCCGCAGGGATCGAGCCGTGCGTCATCAGCGCCGGGTGCTCGATCAGGCTTTCGACGCCGCCCAGGCTTTCGGCGAGCGTGAAGAGCTGCGTGCGTTCGAGGAAACGTTTGGTCCCCGCCAGGTCGCGGTCGAGGTCGACCGAGATCATGCCGCCGAAGGCGAGCATCTGCTGGACGGCGATGGAATGCTGCGGGTGGCTGGCGAGGCCGGGATAGATGACCCGGCGGACATCTTTTCGCGTTTCCAGCCATTGCGCTATTTTCAGGCCGTTGGCCGAGTGACGCTCCATCCTGAGCGCCAGGGTCTTGATGCCGCGCAAAGCGAGAAAGCTGTCGAACGGGCCGGAGATGGCGCCGATGGCGTTCTGCAGGAATTTCAGCTGGTCGGCGAGATCCTTGTTGTCGCCGACGACCGCCACGCCGCCGACCATGTCGGAATGGCCGTTGAGATATTTCGTCGTCGAATGCACGACGATGTCGATGCCGAGCTCCAGCGGGCGCTGGATATAGGGGCTGCAGAAGGTGTTGTCGGCGACGGTGAGCAGCCCCTTGCGCCGGCCGAGTGCCGCGATCGCTTCGAGGTCGACGATGCGCAGCAGCGGGTTGGTCGGCGTCTCGACCCAGAGCAGTTTTGTTTCCGGGCGGATCGCGGCCTCGACGGCGGCAAGGTCGGTGCAATCGGCAAAACTCACCTCAAGGCCGGCGGAGCGCTTGCGCACCCGCTCCATCAGGCGGAACGAGCCGCCATAGATGTCGTCGGTGGCGACGATATGGGCGCCGGAATCGAGGAGCTCGAGCACCGTGCCGATCGCGGCCAGGCCGGAGGCGAAGGCGAAGGCGGCCGAGCCGCTTTCGAGGTCGGCCACGGCACGCTCGAAGGCAAAGCGCGTCGGGTTCTGGCTGCGGGCATACTCAAAACCCTTGTGCACGCCGGGCGACTGCTGGCCGTAGGTGGAGGTGGCGTAGATCGGCACCATCACCGCGCCGGTCAGCGGATCATGGCTCTGGCCGCCATGAATGGTGCGGGTGGAAAAGGCCAGGCGGTTCTTGCCGGTCGACGTCATTTTGCGCGGCGCCTCAAATGGTTGATCAGGTCGATACGGGTTATCAGGCCGATGAACTCTTCGCCATCGAAGACGATGGCGACCTCGTTGCGGTCGAAGACCGGCAGCAGCGCATCGAGCGTCTGGCTGGCCTGCAGCGTGTGCAGGTTGGACGTCATGGCCGAGCGGACCGGGCCATTGAAACGGTCCCAGCGGCCGTCATAGGGGCCGTCGACCTTGGCCAAGATGTCGCTCTCGTCGACGATGCCGACCAGCCTGCCCTCGTCCAGCACCGGCAGCTGCGAGACGTCGGAGCGGCGCATGCGGCCATAAGCGTTGAGTAGGGTTTCTTCCGGGCCAACGGTCACAATGTCGCCGGTGCGCGGCGAGCGCATGACCAGGTCGCGCAAATCGCCATGCTGTTCCTGGTCGGCAAGGCCCTGCTCGGCCAGCCAGATGTCGTCGAAGACCTTCGACAGGTATTTGTTGCCGCTGTCGCAGACCAAGGTGACGACGCGCTTCGGCACCGTCTGCTCGCGGCAATAGCGAAGGGCGGCCGACAACAGCGTGCCCGACGACGAGCCGGCCAAGATGCCTTCGCGCGACAACAGATCGCGCACCGCCAGCATGCTCTGCTTGTCGGGAATGGAATAGGCCTTTTTCACCAGCGACAGATCGGCATTGGGCGGCACGAAATCCTCGCCGATGCCTTCGACCGTCCAGCTTCCGGCCTCTTCCATCTTGCCGGTCTTGATCAGCGGCGCCAGCACCGAGCCGACCGGATCGGCGAGCACCATCTCGGTCTTCGGCGAATGTTTCGCGAAATAGCGGCCGAGGCCGGTCAGCGTGCCGCCGGAGCCGACGCCGACCACCACCGCGTCGACATCGCCTTCGAGCTGCGAAAAGATTTCCGGTCCGGTCGTCGTCTCATGCGCCAGCGGATTGGCGGGATTGGCGAACTGGTTGGCATAGAAGGCGCCGGGCAGTTCGGCGGCGATCTTCTCGGCCATGTCCTGGTAGTATTCGGGATGGCCCTTGCCGACGTCGGAGCGGGTCATGCGCACCTCGGCGCCCAAAGCACGCAGATGCTGGATCTTTTCGCGCGACATCTTGTCGGGCACGACGAGGACGATGCGGTAGCCTTTGGGGATGCCGACCTGGGCGAGGCCGAGGCCGGTGTTGCCGGCGGTCGCTTCGACGATCGTCCCGCCCCGCTTCAGCGCGCCCGATTTCTCGGCCGCCGCGATCATCGACAGCGCGATGCGGTCCTTGATCGAGCCCCCGGGATTCTGGCTTTCGAGCTTGATGAACAGCCGGCACTTGCCGGTGTCGAACTTGGTCAGTTCGACGACCGGCGTCTGGCCGATCAGGTCGAGCACCGAGGCGTAAGGCGGGCGGAGTCTCGACAGCTCGGTGTGCGCGCCGCCGGGCGCCGGTTGTCTCTGCTCGCTCATCTCAGATGCTCCATGGAAGCAGTTCGGCGGGTGTTCGCAATCTCGCGCATCCTTGTTGGATCATGATCTTTTCCAAAAACCGGTTCCCACTTTTTGGGATCATGCTCTAGCCGCCGGGATCCATTCCGGTTTCGCGGATTGCGAGGTGTCTTTTCAAGCCCTTTTCGTCTGGAAAGAAGATAGATCATGCCAATCCCGCGGCGAGTGGGGGAATGGAATTTCAGCTGTGGGCGCTCTATCACCTCTCCTGTTGAACTTGGCGGGACAGCGCCCCCCTCTGTCCTGCCGGACATCTCCGCCACTTGGGGGAGATCAGCAGCTCCGCCCGCAGCGTCTTCTTCTGCAATCTCGGCGATTGGCGACAGCCAATCTCCCCCTTTGCGGGGGAGATGGCCGGCAGGCCGGGGGGACGCCGTAGAGCGCCGACCTCGGCAGAAATTCACCCCAGCAGCTGCTTACTCAGCTTCGCGCATTGCACGCGGATGTCGGGGATGGCGTCGATCTCGAAGAAGGTGCCGCGCGTCAGCGGGCCGACGGCGAGCAGCTTCGACGACACCGTGCCGTCGGCCGCGATCAGCTCGCATTTGGCGGTGACATCGAGGCCGAGGCGCAGCGGATCGGGCCGTGCCAGGCCGCGCTCGACCAGCGAGCGCACGACGCCGTTCGACGTCCTCGAAATGTCGCGGGCGATGCCCATGCAGTCATAGATGCGGGCGACGTCCAGGGTCTCGACATCCTGCCTCCCGCGCGGCTGGATTTTCACGGCGAAGCCACCGTTCGCCTCGACGTTCACGACCCTTCCGGCGACGAGGCGGATGCGGCCCGACCTTACCGCCCCGGTGACGCGCGCGTAGACTTCCGGCGCCATGCGGTGGCGGTGGATATCCCACCAGGCCTTGGTGTGCTCGACGAAGCGGCGCTTGGCCGAGGATGGCCAGTTCTGCCAGATCGTCTGGTTGAAGGGTCTCAGGCCATCGACGACGTCGCGCCAGTCGCCGCCGGCCTTCTGGGTCTCGCGGATCAGATTGCGGAACCAGCCGACGAAGTAGGAAAGCTCTGTGCCGAGCGGAATATCAGCGATATCGAGCTTGATCGGATTGCCCTTGCGGTGCGGCGACGGCAGCAGCCCGCGCCGCGACACCGCGACAATGGCGCCGCGATGGCCGCGCTGTTCCAGCGAGAGAAACGCGTCGACCATGCTCAGGCCGGTGCCCAGCAGCAGCACCTGGGCTTGCGGATCAAGCATGGTGTCGGCCTCCGTCCCCATGCGGACGGCGTGGCCCTGGAAGGCGCCGGGCTGCTCGTCGTGACCGGTGGCCAGGACGGCAAGATGCGCGACGACGCTGGTGCCGTTGGCAAGCGCGACCTCAACGCCAGCGTGCGTCGGCGCGATCGACAGGCTCTCCTCGCGGATCAGCCTGAGCCGGCGGGTGTCGCGCTCGCGCTCCACGAGGCCGTCGAGCAATTCCTGCAGATAGCGGGCATAGAGGCTGCGCGGCGCATAGAACGGCCCCTGGTCCGGCCTGGCGAGGCCGCGTTCCAGCACCCAGCGCGCGAAATGCGTCGGGTCGTCGGCATAGCCGCTCATGCCGGAGGCGTTGACGTTGAGCACATGCGCCGAAAGCAGCGTCGAATAGGCCATGCCCTGGCCGAAATGCGGCCGCTTCTCGATCAGCGTGACGCGCAGGTCTGGATTTGGCGATTTCAAAAGATGCGCGGCCAGCACGACGCCGCTGGCGCCGCCGCCGACAATGATGATGGAATTGGCGCGTCCAACCATGACTGCTGGCCGAAACGGAGCGATCAGCGCGCGGCGAGCGCCGCGGGCGGCCTCGGCCGCAAGCCACGAACGATCACCGGAACGGTCTTTTGAAGATCGCGCATCGTTCTCTCACTCCCAATGTTGATAAGATTACTATACTAACCGAGCCGGGCACGAAACAAGAGTTCCAATTGCCGCGCCATTTGAGGCATGGATTTCCCCGGGTGGTGTGACGGGCGGATTTTTCGTTCGGCCTGAGAATGGCGGCCTACGTTCCTTCGTCATTCTGGAGCGGAGCGTAGACCTCAGAATGACGACAGAAGAGACGCTCAGCCAACGCGCAAGGGTGCTGCTTGCCGGCGAACGCGACTGCCTGCGGCCGCGCGACGAGAGCTTCTACCGGGCCTGGCGGTACTGGTCGCAATGATCGGGTCGCAGACTAACCTTTTTCGCCAGCCGTCTCCGCGCGGCCGGCAAGGTCAGATGCGCGAGCGGTTCGCCCAGCGCAGCCCGACCACGCCGGCCAGCATTGTGACGAGGCCGATATAGAGCCATTGCGTCTGGCCGGTCATGAAGCTGCCCTTGACGAGGCCAAGACCTTGCAGCGACCACAGCGCACCCAACCCCAGCACAATCAGCGCCAGCACAAACCTGATCAATCGCATCGGCTTGACCCTCTCCGGAAGTCGATCCTGAACGGCAATGGGAACACAACAAAAGACGCAGAGGAACCGAAGCGGCTCCGTTCCTCTGTACTTGAATCCTGAGACCGATGTTGGCCGGAACGATCCGGATATCGGTCCGATATTCATTGAGAATACGCCTTCCCGGTGCCGGAAATATCATGACAAACTGTTTCGCGGCGACTCCAAACGTGTGCTCTCGCCATGGAACCGCCAGATCAATGCCGCATTTCCCGCCTCATTCGGCACATATCGGCGGGGCCCACCTGTAACGGAGCCACTCCCAAAGCATGAAGAAAACCAATCAGACCGCGCTTGTCGCGGTAACGATCGCGGCTGGCCTGATGGCCGGCGCCTCTTCCGCCTCCTCCGCCGCCGCGCAGTGCGGCCGCGCTTCCTGGTATGCGCTGCATTCCAGAACCGCCTCAGGGGAACGCATGAACCCCTCGGCGCTGACCGCCGCCCATCGCTCCTTGCCCTTCGGCACCAAGCTCAGGGTCACCAACAAGAACAACGGCCGCAGCGTCGTCGTGCGCATCAACGATCGCGGTCCGTTCGTGAAGGGACGCATGCTCGATCTCTCCCGCGGCGCCGCCGGCCAGCTGGGCTTCATCGGTTCGGGCCATACCGCCGTCTGCATGGCGCGCGTCTGAGCCCTCCGTTTATCGGACCATGATCCCAATGCGGACCAAGTGGTTCGGGATCATGGCCGGTGTCCGGCATGAGGGGCCGGACACATATCCTTCACATTTCCGCAGCGCACATTGAGCCGGCTCCGCCGTTCGAGCCGGATTCTCAACGCTTTACACCAAAGACGCATTGTTCACGCGACGTGACGTATTGCATCGCAACAATATCTTGTTAACCTCCGCGCGAGACATTCAAGGCTCGGCGCTGTCCGTCGTCCCTTTGGTCATCGGACGGCAGCGGGGTTCGCGATGTTCTACCAGCTCTACGAAATGAACCATGCGGCGCTGCAGCCGGCCCGCCTCTATGCCGACGCGGTGCGGCTCTTCTACTCGAATCCGCTCAATCCGATTTCCCACACTCCCTTCGGCCGATCGGTCGCGGCGACCGCGGAACTGTTCGAGCGGACCACCCGCCGCTACGGCAAGCCGCAATTCGGCCTGGACAAGACGGTGGTCGACTGGAAAAGCGTCGCCGTCGCGGAAAGGACGGTCTGGTCGAAGCCGTTCTGCAACCTGATCCGTTTCGAGCGCGCGCTGCCCGCCGGCCGCAAACCGGACCCCAAGCTTTTGATCGTGGCGCCGATGTCTGGCCATTACGCGACGCTTCTGCGCGGCACGGTCGAGGCGATGCTGCCCCATGCCGACGTGCACATCACCGACTGGGTCGATGCCCGCATGGTACCGGCGGCGCAAGGCAGCTTCGATCTCGACGACTATATCGACTATGTCATCGAGATGTTCCACGCGCTCGGCCCCGACACGCATGTGATGGCCGTGTGCCAGCCTTCGGTGCCGGTGCTGGCGGCGGTGGCGCTGATGGAAAAGCGCGGCGATCCCTTCGTGCCCTCCACCATGACGTTGATGGGCGGCCCGGTCGACACGCGCCGCAACCCGACCGCGGTCAATCTTCTGGCCAAGGAAAAAGGCATCGACTGGTTCCGCGACAATGTCGTGATGCAGGCGCCCTGGCCGGTGCCGGGCTTCGGCCGCATGGTCTATCCGGGCTTCCTGCAGCTTTCGGGCTTCATGAGCATGAATCTCGACCGCCACATCATCGCCCACAAGGATTTCTTCATGCACCTTGTGAAGCATGACGGCGATAGCGCCGAAAAGCACCGCGACTTTTATGACGAATATCTGGCGGTGATGGACCTGACGGCGGAATTCTACCTGCAGACGGTCGACACCGTGTTCGTGCGCCACGCGCTGCCGAAAGGCGAGATGAAGCATCGCGGCGAGCCCGTCGACTGCGCGGCGATCCGCAACGTGGCGCTGCTCACCATCGAGGGCGAGAACGACGACATTTCAGGGCTGGGCCAGACCCAGGCCGCGCATGATCTGTGTGTCAACATTCCCGCCGACAACCATGTCCATTATATGCAGCCGGCCGTCGGCCATTACGGCGTCTTCAATGGCTCGCGCTTCCGCTCCGAGATCGTGCCGCGCATCGCCGACTTCATCTCCAGCTATGGCCGCCGGCAGCGGGTGGCGGTGAAGCCGAAGCTGGTCCGTTCGGCCAAAGGCTGAACGCCGGAGCCCCGATTAGCCCTGCCGCCGCCCGGCGGCCGGCCGTGTTGCGCCCACGCCTCTGTTGCGAAAGTGCCGCTACGGGATCGTCCAGGTAACCATGCCGTCAAACTGGCCGTCGTCTCTAATTGACACGGACTGTAAATCGCCTTTAACGTTTCGTTAATAAAGAACAGGGCGGCGGGGACAATGACTTCCTCAGCGATGACGCGGATTCTGCGTTTGTGTGCAGTCGCAGGGCTGACGATCTCTGCGCATTGGGCGGTGCCTGCCTGGGCGGCGGGCGCGATGGCCACGGGCGGCCTGACCTCGCAGCCGATCGGCCACTATGATTTCTGCAAATCGCGTCCGAACGAATGCAACATCCGCCCGGCCAATCTCGATCCGGCCAAGATGACGGAGGGTCTGTGGCGCCGGCTGATCAACGTGAGCGCCAAGGTCAACGCCGCCGTCAAGCCGTTGAGCGACCTCGATCACTACGGCAAGGACGAAGTCTGGGCCTATCCGGACGACGGCTATGGCGACTGCGAGGACTATGTGCTGGAAAAGCGCCGCCAGCTCTACCGCCTGGGCATGTCGCTGGCCGACCTGTTGATCACCGTCGTGCGCAAGCCCGACGGCGAAGGCCACTCGGTGCTGACTGTGCGCACCGACAAGGGCGACTACGTGCTCGACAACCTGACCGACAAGGTCAAAGCCTGGGACGCGACCGGCTACCGCTTCCTCAAGCGCCAGGCGATCGACAACACCGGACGCTGGGTCTCGATCCGCGACGGCCAGGCGGTGCTGGTCGGCTCGGTGCAGTAGGCGCCAACGGCGCAGACCATAGGATCCGCTCCGTTACCTAAAAGCGTCACCGCGGTGCAAAACGACCTCCGTTCTGCACCGCCTTTACTCTTCGCGCGAGGTCACGGAACGATCCTCGGGTCTACGCGTCCGCTTCGCCCGTGGATGACGAAGTCTCACAGCTCCATGAACCATTTCCTCCCGGCCGGCGACACACGGCCGTTGACGGAAACCAAACCATGGAGAATTCAAATGACTGCTTTTCTGCGGAACACGCTGCTTGCCGCCGTCGCGGTATCGGCCCTGACCGGATCGGCTCTGGCGGACGAGACTGTCAAAAGCTGCGCCAAGCGCAACCTCAATGATCTGTGGAGCGGCCACTGCTGCGGCGCCGGCGACGCGAGTTGCATGGGCGGGCACGGTCGCGGCGGCGATCACGACAATGGCGGCCGGGGCAGCACCAACGGCGCTGGAGCCGGCAAGTCCTGATCTCACGGCTTCAGATGGAAACCAGCCAAGCACCAGCGGATCGCTACTCCTCCGCTGGTGCGAAACGCCGGGACTATATTCGCAACCCAAGTGCCGCGCGGATCGATGCGCTGAGGCGGCGCAGTTCCGCTTCATCGAGCCTCTCGATGCTCTCGGACAAAAGATTGGCCAGCTCGGTGGCCGCCGGCGACAGGCCGGACGTGTCGATCCTGACCCTTGGGTGCGAGCTTTCGGCGAGGCGGGCAAGATCCTCGGCGTCGTCCCAGATGATGTTGAAATAGCCGATGATCTTCTGGATCAGCGTCCAGGTCGGCGCGCCGCGGCGGCCGTGCTCGAGCGCCGACAGATAGGCGGCGCTGACGCCGATAGCCTCGGCCATCGCCTTCTGGCTGACGCCACGCTCGGCGCGCAGCGCCCTGAGCTTCTCGCCGAACGGGGTCATACCAGGTCCCTCATGGGCGCGTCCGCCGCAGCCGCACATAGAGCGCGCCCGAGCCGCCATGGTTGCGGGCGGCGTGATCGTGGCTGGACACAAGATGCCGGAAGGCCGGCGTCGACAGCCAGGCCGGAACGGCGCGGCGCAGGATGCCGTCGCCGCCGGAGGACGAGCCCTTGCCGGTGATGATCAGCACGTAACGGATGCCGCCGGCATGCGCCCGGTTGAGGAAGGTGAGCAGCAGCGAATAGGCCTCGTCCTGCGTCATGCCGTGCAGGTCGACGCGGCCCTCGATCGGCAGCCGGCCTTTTTTCAGCTTGTGCAGCGTCTGGTCGTCGAGCGCGTGCGAGACATGCTGCGGCTTGGGTTTTGCGGCAGCGGCCGGAACGCCGTTGACCGGAGCGGCGGCCGGCGCCGGTTTCGGCTCGACGATGTCGGGGATCTCGACGGCGGTCTTGCCTTTCAGCGGCCGCGCCGAACGCGCCACCAGGTTCCACAGGATGCGGTCGTCGTCGCTGAGATGATCGTCGCGGCGGCTCACCGGCGCGCTCCATCGAACAGGCCGCGGGGCACCAGCGCGTAGAAGTCGGCTGCGTTGCGAACCACGCCGGCGATCTCGCCGGCGGCGTCGCCCGAGCCGGCGAAGAGGTCGCCGCGGGCCGGGCCGGTGATGGCCGAGCCGGTGTCCTGCGCGATCATCAGCCGCCGGAACGGTTTTTGGTCGAAGGCGGTGAGCGTCGGCGCGTCGATATAGAAGGGCGTGCCGAATGTGTGCAGCAGGCGGTCGACCGCGACCGAGCGCCCGGGCGTCAGCGGCACCTTGGCGGCGGCGATCGGGCCGAGCGCGGCATCGTCGACTTCGGCTTCGCGGAAGAAGATGTAGGAGCGGTTCCGCCACAGGATCTCGTCGACGCGGTCGGGATGCGCCTTGAACCAGGCGCGGATCGACTGCATCGTCACTTTTTCGAGCGGGATCTCGCCGAGATCGCTCAACGTCTTGCCGGGGCCGGAAAAGCGCTGGCCGGACTTGGCGGCGTAGGTGACGCGGGCGAGCCTGCCGTCGGTCATCTTCAGTCTAGCTGCGCCCTGCACATGGATGAAGAAGGCATCGACCTTTTCGGCGAGCCAGGCGATCTCGAGGTTCTGGCCGGAGAGCGCGCCGCGCTCGATCGCGCCGCGGTCGAAATATTCGACGGGAGCAGCATCCGTGCGGCGGGCGAAGGCAAGGTAGGCATCCATGCCGGCCGGCCGGTTGCCGTCGTCGATGTCGATCAGGTCGACGGGGCGGGACAGCAGCGGCACGGTGAACCGCTCGGTCCTGACCGGCGAGGCCTCGACCTCGGGTTCGTAAAAACCGGTGACGAGGCCGGCGCCGCCATTGTCGGGTACGACCAGAGCGGGAACGAAATGCCGTTCGAAGAACGACCGCGCCTCGGACCTGCTCGGCGCCGAAACGGCACGCGCCTCGGCATAGGCCGCTGCAAAAGCATTGAAATCGACGCCGAGCGATCCGGTGCGGTAGGGTTTTATCGGGGCGTGGAAGGCCGAACGGCGGAACGCGGCGAAGGCCGCGGGGTGGTCGTCCCCGCTCCAACCGGCCAGGTCATCGAAGGATTTTTCGCTGAATGCGGGAGAGAGCGGCACGACTGGGGCCCCGCCGCTTGATCTCAATCTTCTTCTTCGGTGGCGACGAGCTTCCAGTTCGGGTCGCGCGAGCGGGTGTCGCGGGCGAAGGTCCAGACATCCTTGACCTCGGCCACGGTTTCCGGGTCGCCGTCGATGACGGCGCCGGCCTTGTCGCGGGTCGCCGAGATCAGCTCGGAGACGATGCGCAGCGTGATATGCGCTTCCGAACCCTTCATCTCGGCGGCGACGATGTCGGCCTTGTCGATGCCGACGAAGGAGGACTGGATCTTCTCGGATTTGGCCTCGCGCTCGCCGATCGCGGCGACGAAACCGTCATAGACTTCGCGCGACAACAGGTTCTTCAGCGTCTTACGGTCGCCATCGGCATAGGCCATGACGATCATTTCGTAGGCCATCTTGGCGCCGTCGACGAAGCCCTTCGGCTCGAAGGACGCATCATTGTCCTTGATGGAGCGCAGGCCCTTGTTGAGATCGGTGTCGGGTTTGGCGAAGGCGTCGATATCGGCATAGGTCTCGGGCGCGGTTTCGCCCGGCGCGCGCTTGCGCGGCAGCGACACCACATTTTCAGGCTTCTGCGCCGCATCGGCCTCGCGCGTGCGGCTCGCCGAATAGGGATCGAAGGGCGGACGCTCGTTTCCGGTGCGACGTCCAAGCACGTTGCGCAGCTGGAAAAAGATCACAACTGCCGCAATCAGGAAGAAAATCGTGCCGAAGTCGAAGAAACCCATATTTTCCGCCAACCGATCCCTGTCCGTGCCGGACCGGCGTAACCCATGGGGGATCGCGGTCGCATAGCGTTCAACACTCAAAGCATATAGAACGGCAGGCGCAATCATTCAAATCAAAGGCAGCCATACCTATCTAAGGGCGCCAAGGCCAGCGGCGATTGTCCGCCGGCCGCAAAAGAAGAAAGCGATCGGTCGAGACTTGCGCATTTCGTTCATCCCGCTGTTCCTGCTCCTGCTGCCGCTGCTGGAGATCGCCGGCTTCGTCGTCGTCGGCCGCGAGATCGGCGCTTTGACGACGGTCGGGCTGGTCATCCTGTCCAGCGTCGCGGGCAGCCTGTTGCTGCGGCACCAGGGTTTTGGCGTCATGGCGCGGGTGCGGACGGAGATGGATGCCGGGCGCGACCCCAGCCGCCAGCTAGCGCATGGCGCGATGATCGTGCTGGCGGCGGTCCTGCTGATCATCCCGGGCTTCATCACCGACATCTTCGCCATTCTTCTGTTGCTGCCGCCGGTGCGCGACTTCGCCTGGCGCGCGCTCAAGAACCGCATCATCATGGCGACCAGCTTCAGCAGCGGCTTTTCGGCCCGCCGGCGCGACACTGTCATCGACCTCGACGACACAGACTATTCGCGCGACGACTATCCGAACCGGCCGGACCACAATTCACCCTGGCGGCGGCTGAAGAACGACTAGTCGGATTCAGGCCGGTGGTTCGCATTGGCAGGCAGGATGCCTTGGAGATTGGCCGGAGCGCCCATCGCGATCGTCATCCACGCGACCCCGCTTCGCGGCTGCTTCGCCCTGGAATGACGAGGTTGACGAGCTTCAGCCAATCCCCAGCGTTTGCGCTGTCCTGTTCCTCCTGCCGATAAGGGCGGCAAAACTTGTTTTGTCCGGCCGACCATGGTAGCGAACCCGCGATTTCAATCCGGTCAGCAATGCTGCCCAGGCAAAAGGACTTAAAGGCTAATGGCCAGCAACGATGACGCGGCGACCGGCGCCGCCAACGGCAACGGCAACGGCAACGGAGCCCAGAACCAGCCCTCGCTCAATGTGCTTGCGCAATATGTGAAGGACCTGTCCTTCGAGAGCCCCGGCGCGCCGAATTCGCTGCGCGGCCGCGACAAGGCTCCGGGCATCGCCATCAATGTCAACGTCAACGCCAATCCGCTCTCGGACAAGCAGTTCGACGTCAATTTGACGCTGAACGCCAAGGCCTCCTTCGACCAGGAAGTGCTGTTCAATGTCGAGCTGGTCTATGGCGGCGTCTTCGCCATAAACGGCTTCCCGCAGGAGCATATGCTGCCGCTGCTGTTCATCGAATGCCCGCGGCTTTTGTTCCCGTTCGCCCGCCAGATCATCGCCGATGCCACCCGCAATGGCGGCTTCCCGCCGCTGATGCTCGACCCGATCGATTTCGCGCAGATGTTCCAGCAGCGCGTCGCCGAGGACCAGGCGGCGGCGAGCAAGATCCAGGTGAGCTGAAAAGGCGCACCGCCACACCGTATCGAGAGCCCGGCTTCGCGCCGGGCTTTTTTGTTGATCAGGCCAGCGAGCAGTTGCCAACCTTCGCGATTGGCCGTCGCCGCGTCATTCCAGGGCGGAGCAAGGAGCGGAGCGACGCGCGCAGACCCTGGAATCCATGTTACGCCAAGGCATTGCGGCGGTTACAGAATTCTGCACCGTTGCACCTTACGGCCGAGGTCACGGCATGGATACTCGAGTCAAGCCTGAGTATGACGACGTCACGGGGGTTTCGGCCAATTTCCAACGTCGGCGCCAGCGCGCCCGCTCAGCCCGCTGTCGCTACTTTCAGCCACAGCGCCTTTTCACCCAGCGTCGAAACCAGCCCGGCATGCGCCGCGCGATCCGCTTCGCTCAACCGCGACGGCAGGACGATCGGCCGGGCGCCGATCGAGATGTCGATATCGGCCACCTCGCCGGCGCCGTTCATGTGCACCGCCACGGCTTCCAGCACCAGCGCCGCCTGCTTGCCGCCGATCAGCTCGATATAGACCTCGGCCAGCAGTTCGGAGTCGAGCAGCGCGCCGTGCTTGGTGCGGCGGGTGTTGTCGATGCCGTACCGACGGCAGAGCGCATCGAGCGAGTTCGGCCCCATCGGATGCTTGCGGCGCGCAAGCGCCAGCGTGTCGACGATGCGGCCGGGATCGATGGCCGCCTGGTCGAGCCGGCTGAACTCGATATTGAGGAAGCCGATATCGAAGGTGGCGTTGTGCGCGATCAGCTTGGCGCCGTCGGTGAAGTCCAGCCATTCCTGCGCGATTTCGGCGAAGGTCGGCTTGCCGACAAGGTCGGCGGCGCTGATGCCATGCACGGCCTGCGCCTCGGCATGGATCGCGCGGCCTTGCGGATTGATGAATTTGTGGAAGGTGCGGCCGGTCGGGAAACGGTTGACCAGCTCGATGCCGCCTAGCTCGATGATGCGGTCTTCGCGCAAATCGAGGCCGGTGGTTTCCGTATCGAAGATAATCTCACGCATGCGAATCAATCCGCTCCAATGAGCAGAATCACAAACCAGAACAAAATGGCAATGGGGACTGCTGTCAGCGAACGTCAGGAGCGATCGCGGCCGGACTTATCCCCCGTCAATTCGCCGATGACGGCCCCGACCGCCTGACGGGCCGCCTCGAAGCCATTTCCAGTGTCGATGATGAAATCGGCCTGCCGGCGTTTTTCGGCATCGGGCACCTGCTTGGCGAGGATCGACGAAAACTTCTCCTCGCTCATGCCCGGCCTGGCAAGCACGCGCTCGCGCTGGATCTCGGGCGAGGCGGTGACGACCACGACCTTGTCGACCCGGCCGCGGCCGCCGGTCTCGAACAAAAGCGGGATGTCGAGCACGGCAAGCGGCGCGCCGGCGGCGAGGTGCTTGGCCAGGAACGCGTCGGCATCGGCGCGCACCAGCGGATGGACGATTGCCTCGAGCTTCTTCAGCGCGGCGGGATCGGCGAGCACTTTTCCGGCGAGCTTGACGCGATCGACCACGCCTGCCTGCGTCGTGCCCGGGAAGGCCGCCTCGACCAGGGGGGCCGCCTTGCCGGAATAGAGGCGATGCACGGTCTCGTCGGAATCATGCACCGGCACGCCGGCCTCGGCGAACATTTTCGCCGTCGCCGACTTGCCCATGCCGATCGATCCGGTGAGGCCGAGCACGATCATCGATGGCCCTCGATGTCGGCGACGATCATGCTTCGCAGCTCGGACGTAACGTCGGGTTTCCGGCCGAACCAGCGTTCGAAGCCGGGCACCGCCTGATGCAGCAGCATGCCGAGACCATCGACGGTCTTCAGGCCGCGCGCGCTGGCGGCGGCGAGCAAAGGCGTCTCCAGCGGCACATAGACAATGTCGGTGACGATGGCGTGGTCCAGCAACGCGCCCGGATCGGCGGCCAAGGTTTCATTGCCATGCATGCCGAGCGATGTGGTGTTGATGAGAAGGCCGGCATCGGCAAGCAGCTCGCCGAGCGCATCGGCGCCATGCGCCGAGACCCCGGCGCCAAAATGGCGCCCGAGTTCCTCGGCCCTTGCCAGCGTCCGATTGACGATGCGGATGTCCTTGATGCCACTCTCCTTCAGCGCGTGGATGACCGCGCGGGAGGCGCCGCCGGCACCCAGAACCACGGCCGGCCCATTGATTGCCCAGCCGGGCGCATGCTCGTCGAGGTTGGCGGCAAAGCCGTAGCCGTCCGTGTTGCCGCCCCAGAGAAGGCCATCCTCGAACCACAAGGTGTTGACGGCGCCGATTTCATCGGCCGCATGGTCGCGGCGGGCGACGCCGGCGAAGGCTGCCTCCTTGTGCGGAATGGTGACGTTGCCGCCGCGGTAGCCGTGCTCGCCGAGAGATTTCAGGAACGCGGCGAAATCCGCCGGCGCGACATCGATCGCCTGGTAGCTTCCGTCGATGCCGTATTGCTCGAGCCAATAGCCGTGGATTTTCGGCGAGCGCGAATGCGCGATCGGATGTCCCGTGACGAAGGCCTTTTTCTCAACCATCGATGGCCCCCAGTTCGCGCAGCTCCTTCAGCACCGGCAAAAGCGGCAGGCCGACGATGGTGAAATAATCGCCCTCGATCTTCTCGAACAGCTGGATGCCTTCGCCCTCGATCTGGTAGGCGCCGACGCTGGACAGCGCCTTGGGGCCGACACGCGCCAGATGCCGGCCGATAAAGGCCGGATCGAGCTTGCGCATGGTGAGGCTGGCGACGCCGACATGGCGCCACAGCACCTCGCCGTCGCGGCAAAGCACGGCGGCGCTGTTCAATTGATGCGTCTTGCCGGACAAAGCGAGCAGATGTCTCCGCGCGCTTTCCATGTCGGCGGGCTTGTGAAAGATCTCGTCGCCCAGCGACAGCGTCTGGTCGCAGCCGAGCACCAGAGCGCCCGGCTTGCGTTCGCTGACCTCGGTCGCCTTGGCCTCGGCCAGGATCGACGCGACATCCTCGGGTGAAGCGCCGCTGTCCTTCAGCGGAGCCTCGAGCGCGCGCTCGTCGACATTTGCCGGCACCGCCTCGATGTCGAGGCCGGCGCTGACGAGCATCGCCTTACGGTAGGGGCTGCCCGAAGCGAGGATGATTTTCTCGGCCATGATGTTTCGCCCAACTAGCTCCCTGACGCTGTTGACCCATCGTTTGTCTGGGGGTCCAGCACAAACTTTGGAGAATGGCCAAAGCCTTACGAACTTCGTCATCCTAGGGCGAAGCAGGAGCGAAGACCCTAGGATCCATGCCATAACCTCAGCCGGGGGGCGCAGCGGAGCAGAATTCTACACCGTCGCAACAGTTCGACGTCACGGCATGGATCCTAGGGTCTGCGCCGCGTCGCTTTGCACCTTGCTCCGCCCTACGATGACGAAGCGGCCGGCGTCTCGGCAAATCCCAGTTAGCGCGTCTTTCCCCGCAGGGCAACGATCGCGGCCGCCGTTTCCTCGATGGAGCGGCGGCTGACATCGATCATCGGCCAGCCATGCCGCGTGCAGAGCTGGCGGGCATAGGCGAGCTCCTCGTTGATGGCGGCGCGGTCGACATAGTCGGTCGGCACGAAGGCGGCGCTGTTGCCGAGGATGCGGTTTTGCCTCACATGCGAGATGCGTTCGGCCGTGGCGATGAGGCCGACGACCAAGGGCGTCCTGGCGGCGATCAGGCTTTCGGGCAGCGGCACGCCGAGCACGATCGGGATGTTGGCGGTCTTGATGCCGCGATTGGCGAGATAGATGCTGGTCGGCGTCTTCGAGGTCCGCGAGATGCCGATCAGCACGATATCGGCATCGTCCATATTGGCCGGCAGCTGGCCGTCATCATGCTCCATGGTGAAGTTCAAGGCATCGATGCGGCGGAAATATTCGGCGTCGAGCACGTGCTGGGCGCCGACGCGGCGGCCGGCCGGCGTGCCGAGATAGGACTGGAAGACCGTCAGCACCGGCTCCAGCACCGACACGCAAGGCAGGCCCATCGCCGCGCAGCGCTCGTCGATCGAGCGCGCCAGCTTCTGGTCGACCACCGTATAGAGAATGATGCCGGGCTCCTCCTCGATATCCTCGAAGACCTTGGCGATCTGCTTTTCCGTGCGGATCAGCGGATAGATATGCTCGATGGCGCGCGCATCCTTGTATTGCGCCGACGCCGCGCGGCCGGCCGCGAGCAGCGTCTCGCCGGTGGCGTCGGAGATCAGATGCAGGTGGAAGAAGCTCTGAGGTTTGTTCACAGGGGATGGGTCCAGGCTGTGGGCAATTGTGGACAAGGCTGGATGGGCAGGCCTCGGGTCGGGAAGCGACTGTATCAGATGGCCGCTTGTCCACAATTCGACCCGCTGTAGGCTTTGTCGCGGCGCTGGGGACAAAACTGGGGATCAACTTTTCTTGGCCGATTTCGTCCACAGCGGGAAGTCCAGAGCCGAAAGGCCAAGCTTTTGACTCGAAAGCCTGAATCCGCTTCGTCCCCAGATCCCTCCAAATTGCGAAAGCGAGTACGCGACAATATGCTGACTGGTCTTTTCGAGCCGCAGGCTGGACAGGTCGCAACCATCACAACCAACAGACTCTTAGAATCAGAAGACTCTTTTAAAATAGATATTTGATTTAAGAGACACCGGAGGGGACAGCGCCAAATGGCTGCGAAACGGATCATGCTGGACGTCCTCAAGGGCGAGACGGTTGCACCGCCGCCGCTCTGGATGATGCGTCAGGCGGGCCGCTATCTTCCCGAATACCGGGAGACCAGGAAGCGGGCCGGATCCTTCCTCGATCTCTGCTATGACCCGGACCTTGCCGTCGAGGTAACGCTGCAGCCGATCGAACGCTTCGGCTTCGATGCCTCGATCCTGTTCTCCGATATTCTCGTCGTGCCCAACGCCCTGGGGCGGGATGTCCGCTTCGAAGAGGGCCGCGGCCCGATCCTGAAGCCGATCTCGGCATCGGAGATTCACGGGCTGGACGGCGGTATGTTTCACGTGAATCTCGAACCGGTCTACGAGACGGTGCGCCGGTTGCGCGCAAAACTGCCCGACGAGACGACGCTGCTCGGCTTCTGCGGAGCGCCCTGGACGGTGGCGACCTATATGATTGCCGGGCACGGCACGCCCGACCAGGGCCCTGCCCGGCTTTTCGCCTATCGCGAGCCCGAGGCCTTCGCACGGCTTCTGAAGATTCTGGCCGAACACTCGGCCGCCTATCTCATTCGCCAGATCGAAGCCGGCGCCGATGCGGTGCAGATTTTCGATTCGTGGTCGGGCGTGCTGGACGAACCATCCTTCGAGGCCTTCTGCGTCGAACCGGTGGCCGAGATCGTCCGGCAGGTGAAGGCGGCTCACCCGAACGTGCCAGTGATCGGTTTTCCGAAGGGCGCCGGCGAGCGCTATCGCGACTACAGGAGGAAGACCGGCATTGTCGGTCTCGGCCTCGACTGGACCGTGCCGCTGTCGATGGCGAAGGACTTGCAGCGCGACGGAGCGGTGCAAGGCAATCTCGATCCGCTGCGCCTGGTCGCCGGCGGCAAGGCGCTGGCCGACGGCGTCGATGCGATTCTGAGAACTTTGGGTGGTGGGCCGCTGATCTTCAATCTCGGCCACGGCATCACGCCGGAGACGCCGGTGGCGCATGTCGAGGCGATGGTGAAAATGGTGAGGAGCCGCCGATGAGCAATGAGAACAGCGCGAGCAGTGGGAACAGCACTGGCCAGGCGATGAAGCGCATGGCGATCGGCATTGTCGTGCTCGTCGTGCTTAGCGCGCTGCTCTATTTCGTGGCGGGCGACGGCTTCTACCCCTGGGCCAAGGCGATCCATGTGATCGCCGTCATCGCCTGGATGGCCGGCATGCTCTATCTGCCGCGGCTCTTGGTCTATCACGTCGATGCCGAGAAAGGCTCGGTGCAGTCCGAGACCTTCAAGGTGATGGAACGCCGGCTGCTGCGGGGAATCATCAACCCGGCGATGATCGTGACCTGGGTGTTCGGGCTTTGGCTCGCCTGGAAGGGCTTTGGCTTCCAGGGCGGCTGGCTGCACGCCAAGATCGCGCTGGTGCTCGTCCTGTCGGGTCTGCATGGCTATCTCGCCGCCGCGGTCCGGAAATTCGCCGAGGACAAGAACGAAAAACCGGCGCGGCACTGGCGGATCGTCAACGAGATCCCCACATTGCTGATGATCGTCATCGTCATCCTGGTCGTCGTGAAGCCGTTTTAGATCGGGAGCATGATCTTTCCGAAAACCGGTTGCCACTTTTCGGGATCGTGCTCCAGGCTTCCTTCAATCCAGCAGAAGCCCAGCAAAAGGCGGCTTGCTCTTTCAGGCGACCGACGATAAAAGACGGGTCTTCCTTCCCGTCATGCGCCGCCCCTTTCACTCGCTTTCGGCCGCGCCCGGCATTTGTCGTATTCAGCCGATTTTCCTCCCCAAAGCCTACCCAGAGTCTATCTAATGCAAGAAATGAAACTCGCAGAGTTCAAGAACAAGAAGCCGCCAGAGCTGATCGCTTATGCCGAGACGCTCGAGGTGGAGAACGCCAGCGTCATGCGCAAGCAGGAGCTGATGTTCGCGATCCTGAAGAAGCTCGCCGCCCAGGACATCGAGATCATCGGCGACGGCGTGGTCGAGGTGCTGCAGGACGGTTTCGGCTTCCTGCGCTCCGCCAACGCAAACTACCTGCCGGGTCCCGACGACATCTACATCTCGCCGTCGCAGATCAGGCGCTTTTCGCTCAAGACCGGCGATACGGTCGAAGGGCCGATCCGCAGCCCGAAAGAGGGCGAGCGCTATTTCGCGCTGCTCAAGGTCAACACCATCAATTTCGACGATCCTGAAAAGATCCGTCACAAGATCCACTTCGACAATCTGACGCCGCTCTATCCGACCAAGCGGCTGAAGATGGAGATCGACAATTCGACCTCCAAGGATATCTCGCCGCGCGTGATCGACCTGGTCGCGCCGATCGGCAAGGGCCAGCGCGCGTTGATCAACGCGCAGCCGCGCACCGGCAAGACGGTGCTGATGCAGAACATCGCCCATTCGATCACCGCCAACCATCCGGAATGCTATCTGATCGTGCTTTTGATCGACGAGCGTCCGGAGGAAGTGACCGACATGCAGCGCTCGGTTAAGGGTGAGGTCATCTCCTCGACCTTCGACGAGCCGGCGGTGCGCCACGTGCAGGTCGCCGAAATGGTGATCGAGAAGGCCAAGCGTCTGGTCGAGCATGGCCGCGACGTCGTCATCCTGCTCGATTCGATCACGCGTCTCGGCCGCGCCTACAACACCGTCGTGCCGTCATCCGGCAAGGTGCTGACCGGCGGCGTCGACGCCAACGCGCTGCAGCGCCCGAAGCGCTTCTTCGGCGCCGCCCGCAACATCGAGGAAGGCGGCTCGCTGACCATCATCGCCACCGCGCTGATCGATACGGGCAGCCGCATGGACGAAGTCATCTTCGAAGAGTTCAAGGGCACCGGCAACTGCGAAATCCAGCTCGACCGCAAGGTGGCCGACAAGCGCATCTACCCGGCGATGGACATCCTCAAGTCGGGCACCCGCAAGGAGGACCTACTGGTGCCGCGCGGGGACCTGCAGAAGATCTTCGTGCTGCGCCGCATCCTGGCGCCGATGGGCACGACCGACGCGATCGAGTTCCTCATCGACAAGCTCAAGCAGACCAAGACCAACGCGGACTTCTTCGATTCGATGAATACGTGATTGGGTGGGCGCGGTAGTCCGCCCCTTTTCTTCGTCATTCCAAGGCGGAGCAAGGAGCGGAGCGACGCGGCGTAGACCCTAGGATCCATGCCGTTACTTTTGGGCCTTGCAGCGGTGCAGAATTCTGCGCCGCTGCGTTCTTCGGCAAACGTCACGGCATGGATCCTCGGGTCAAGCCCGAGGATGACGAAGAAACCGATCTCGGCCTCGCGGGCCTCTCAGCTTCGCCGCAGCAACTTCTCCAACTCACCCGCATTCGTCACCACCGGCAGACACACCTGCCCGCTGCAGAACCAGGCGCCTGCCTTGTCCGTCGGCGGCAGCACGCCGCCCGGCAATAGCGGTCGATTCGCTTCCGTTCCGATCGACACTGCGATGTCCACCCGGCGCGGATCGGGATTCCGATTCGCAACCGGAACGAGGCTCGGGGTATCTGGCCTATCTATGATCACGAGCTTCAATGGCTCGAGCGCCAGCGCGCAGGCATTGACGATGCCGGCTTGGCCATAGGCCTGCTGGGACGCGCGGCCCATGGCGTGCTCGGCGGCCGTCCAGGCCTTTTCCGCGATATCGAGGTCGCCGGTGAGCGACGACAGCCGCACCAGCGCCTCGATAATCTGGCTGATGGCGGAAGGTATCGCCTCGTCGACATCGCCGCGGATGCGGATCGGAACGTCGCCGCTGTCCGACGCCGTCAACCAGTAGCCGGTCTTGTCGTCGTCCTGGTGCCAGCGGTCGAGCTCGCCGATGAACTGCATGGCGCGATCCGAATAAGCCGGATCGCCGGTCGCCTCGAACAGCGCGATGGCCGCGTTGGTCATGGCGGCGTAGTCGCTGGACAGCGCCGGGAACAGTCTCTTCGCGCCGAGCATGGAATGCGGCAGGCGGCCATCCTGGCTGGCCTCGACGATATGGGCGAAAGCCTTGGCTGCGGCATCGATCCACTCACGGCGCCCAAGTGAGCGGCCTGCCTCGGCGAGCGCCGCGATCATCAGCCCGTTCCAGTCGGTGAGCGCCTTGCCGTCTCGGCCAGGCCTGATCCGCTGTTCGCGGACGGCCAGCAGCTTGGCCTTCAGCGGCACGAGCTGACTATAATCGGCGATGCCCTGACTTTGCTGTGCTTCGGTCTGGCGAATGATCGGCTTGCCTTCCCAGCCATGCGGGGCGGCCAGCTCGAAATACCGGAAGAAGGTCGACGCATCGTCACCGAGCGCGGCTTCGACCTCCTCGCGGTTCCATGTGTAAAAAAGCCCCTCCTCGCCGTCGCTGTCGGCATCGAGGCTGGCGGCGAAGGCGCCGCCGTCGACCAGCATCTCGCGCAGCAGCCAGCCGGCGGTTTCTTCGATTCGTACGCGAAACAAGTCGTTCCCGGTGGCGGCATGGGCCCAGTTGCACAAGCGGATGAGCTGGGCGTTGTCGTAAAGCATCTTCTCGAAATGCGGCACCAGCCATTCGGCGTCGGTCGAGTAGCGGCTGAGGCCGCCGCCGACATGATCGTAGATGCCGCCGGCGAGCATTTTTTCGAGGCTGGCGAGTACGGCATCGCGATGTTCCGCCCGGCCGTCCCGCAGCCAGGACAGCCAAAGCGCGTGCATGAACGGCGCGTTGGGGAATTTGGGCGCGCCCTTCAAGCCGCCGAGTTCGCGGTCGATCATGCCGTCGATGCGGCCGACGAGATCGGCCAGCGTATCGCGGTCGAGCACGGCCCTGCCTGTCGCGCCGGCAAGCCGCTGCTCGACATGGGCGGTCAGCCCGTCCGCGCTTTCGGCAAGGCTCTGCCGCTTTTCGCGCCAGGCCTTGTCGACCGCTTCCAGCACCTGGATGAAGCCCGGCCTTCCGTAACGCGCCTCGCGCGGGAAATAGGTGCCGCCCCAGAAGGGCTTGCCGTCGGGCGTCAGGAACATGGTCAGCGGCCAGCCGCCCTGCTCGCCCATGGCGTGGAGCGCGGCCATATAGATCTGGTCGATGTCCGGCCGTTCCTCGCGATCGACCTTGATATTCACGTAGAGCCGGTTCATGACGGCCGCCACGGCGTCGTTCTCGAAGCTTTCATGCGCCATGACATGGCACCAGTGGCAGGCGGCATAGCCGATGGAGAGCAGGATCGGCCGCCCGAGCTGCTTCGCCTCGGCAAGGGCCGCGGGCGACCAGCCGCGCCAATGGACGGGATTGTCGCTGTGCTGCTGCAGATAGGGGCTGGCCTCTTCGGCAAGCAGGTTTCGTGCGGGCAAGGTCACGATGGGCGGGCTCGGCATTTGGGTTTGATGCGGCAAAGCGTGATGTCGAAAACCGTGAGCGATTTTCGACCGACATGCTCTACCTCTAATCTAGGCGGTTCGGCAGGTCCGGCAAATGGTTTCACCAATGGCTTCGAAGGATTCGATCGTTGCGCTGTCCAGCGGCCGCCTGCCCGCCGGCCTTGCCGTCATCCGTGTCTCTGGCCCGAAGACTCGATTCGTGGTCGAAACGATTGCGGGCACCGTTAAGGATCGGTTTACCACGTTGCGCAAGCTCAGGGCCGCGGACGGCTCGGTCATCGATCACGGGCTTGTCCTGTTCTTTCCAGGTCCCGGCAGCTTTACGGGCGAGGATGTTGCCGAATTCCAAGTCCATGGCAGCCGCGCCGTCGCGGCCAAGATGCTGGAGACGATCACGGGCTTCGAAGGTGTCAGGCATGCCGAGCCTGGCGAGTTCAGCCGGCGCGCCTTTCTCAACGGCAGGCTGGATCTGGTCGAGACGGAGGCATTGGCCGATCTGGTCAATGCCGAGACCGAGGCGCAGCGCCGTTTCGCCTTGCGCAACGCGGACGGTGCGCAGAGCGAGCTCTATTCGAACTGGCGGCGCCGGCTGATCCATGCGCGGGCCATGATCGAGGCGGAAATCGACTTTGCCGACGAAGAGGACGTGCCGGGCTCCGTTTCGGATGCGGTTTGGTCTGACGTGTCGGCAATGATCGGCGAGATCGATCGGCATGTTGAAGGATTCAAGGCAGCCGAGATCATTCGCGACGGGTTCGAGGTTGTGATCCTCGGTGCGCCGAATGCCGGCAAGTCCAGCCTGTTCAACGCGCTGGCCAGGCGCGACGCAGCGATCGTCACCGACGAGCCGGGCACGACTCGCGATTTGCTCGAGGTCGCCATGGACCTCGACGGGCTGAAGGTGCGGATCGTCGACACGGCCGGCCTGCGGGATGCCGCGGGTACGGTCGAATCGATCGGCATCGAGCGTGCCAGGGCCAAGGCCGGGGAGACAGACCTGATCCTGCTGCTGGAGGACATGGCCGACCCTGTGCCCGTCGGCGAAGTTGCGAGCGGGGCTCCGCTGCTGCGCGTCGGGACGAAGTCCGATATCGCCGGCGTCGGCGCTGGCGCATATGATTTGGCGATCTCTTCCAGGAACGGCGCCGGGCTCGGCGCTCTTCTCGACGAGATCGGAAACCGTGCCGCCAAGGCAGCCGGGGCCGCGGGTGAAGTCCTTCCGTCGAGGCTGCGGCATGTCGAGCTGCTCAAGGAGACGACGGGCTTCTTGCGGGCGGCGCTGGCCGGGCACAGCCAGGAACTGAGGGCCGAGGAATTACGATTGGCGGCGGATCGCCTCGGCCGGATCATCGGCGCGGTCGATGTCGAGGATCTGCTCGACGTCATCTTTTCGCAGTTCTGCATCGGTAAATGATTCACGTGAAACACGACGCGGGTCCTGTGCGGCGATGACTCACGTGAAACATTCGGGCTTCGGATGCGTGTTTCACGTGAAACGAGTCGGGCCTTCGTCCTTGACAGAGCGTGATGACCGGGGACATGTGTCGGGCAATCTCTGAAAGCGGATTTTTGGAAAATGACCGATCACTATGATGTGGTGGTGGTGGGCGGCGGCCATGCCGGCTGCGAGGCGGCGAGCGCTGCCGCGCGCGCCGGCGCCAGGACCGCGCTGGTGACGCTGCGCTTCGACACGATCGGCGTCATGTCCTGCAATCCGGCGATCGGTGGCCTCGGCAAGGGCCATCTCGTGCGCGAGATCGATGCCATGGACGGGCTCATGGGCCGCATCGCGGATGCCGCCGGCATCCAGTTCCGCCTGCTCAACCGCCGCAAGGGGCCGGCCGTGCGCGGTCCGCGCACCCAGGCCGACCGCAAGCTCTATCGACTTGCCATGCAGGCCGCGATCGATGAACAGGCCAATCTCGACGTGGTCGAGGGCGAGGTTCTCGATCTCGCAATCGAGGACGGTCGTGTCGCGGCGGTGCTGGTCTCCGGCGACCGGCGGCTGACCTGCGGCGCCGTGGTGCTGACCACCGGCACGTTCCTGCGCGGGCTGATCCATATCGGCGAGAGGAAGATCGTCGCCGGCCGCATGAACGAACAGGCAAGCCATGGGCTTTCGGCCACCATGGCGCGTGCGGGCTTCAAGCTCGGGCGCCTGAAGACCGGCACGCCCCCTCGCCTCGACGGCCGCACCATCGATTGGGCGTCGCTGGAAAGCCAGGCGGCGGACGAGGATCCGGTGCCGTTCTCGCTGATGACGGACGCAATCGTCAATCCGCAGATCCATTGCGGCATCACGCGCACCGTGCCGGCGACGCATGACCTGATCCGCGCCAATCTTGGCCGCTCGGCGATGTATTCCGGGTCGATCGAAGGCGTCGGGCCGCGCTACTGTCCCTCGATCGAGGACAAGATCGTCAAGTTCGGCGACCGCGAGGGTCACCAGATCTTCCTCGAGCCGGAAGGTCTCGACGACGATACCGTCTATCCGAACGGCATTTCGACCTCGCTGCCGGAAGATGTGCAGCTCGACATCCTGAAGACCATTCCCGGGTTGGAAAAGGCGACGATGCTGCAGCCCGGCTACGCCATCGAATACGACCATGTCGATCCGCGCGAGCTCAAGACGACGCTGGAGACGAACCGCGTGACCGGCCTGTTCCTGGCCGGGCAGATCAACGGCACGACCGGCTACGAAGAGGCCGGCGCGCAAGGTCTGCTCGCCGGTATCAATGCGGCGCGCAAGGCTTCCGCCGGCGAACCGGTGGTGCTCAGCCGCACCGAGGCCTATATCGGCGTGATGGTCGACGACCTGACCAGCCGCGGCATCGCCGAGCCTTACCGGATGTTCACCTCGCGGGCGGAGTTCCGGCTGTCGCTGCGCGCCGACAATGCCGATGAGCGGCTGACGCCGCTGGCCGACAAGCTCGGCATCGTAGCCTCGCCGCGGATGCAGCGGTTCGGCGAGATCGCGCTGAAACTGGATCAGGCCCGCGCGCTGGCAAAGTCCGTGACGCTGACGCCGAACGAAGCGGCGCGGCATGGGCTGGAGATCAACAAGGACGGTGTGCGCCGCACGGCCTATGAGCTTTTGGCGCATCCGGGCGTCGACATGGCGTGGCTGATTCGTGTCGAGCCGCGCTTTGCCGCGCTTGACGCCAAGACGGCGGAACGGCTCGAAACGGAAGCGAAATATTCGGTTTACCTTGATAGGCAACAGGCCGATGTCGCCCAGATCAGGCATGAGGAATCGCGGCTCATCCCCGAGGCGATCGATTTCTCTGATGTTCCCGGACTTTCGAACGAGTTGAAGCAGAAGATGAAGACGCGCCAGCCGCGTTCGATCGCCGATGCTCAGCGGATGGAAGGCATGACGCCCGCTGCGCTGGCCATCATCGTGGCTCATGTCCGCAACGCCGAGCTCGCCGCGCGAAGGGACGTGGCGTGAGCGCCTGGGACGATCTGCAAAAGGCGGCGGGTCCGGTTTCACGTGAAACATTCGAGCGGCTTCGGGCCTTCGAAGAGCTGTTCCTGAAATGGAACCGCAGCATCAACCTGACTGCGCCATCGACACTGGACGATGTCTGGCGCCGCCATATCCTGGATAGCGCCCAACTCGCGCGAATCGCACCCACTGCCACGCGCTGGGTCGACCTTGGTTCGGGCGGCGGGTTTCCGGGATTGGTGCTCGGCTTTCTGCTGGCCGAGCGGACCGGCGCGTCGATCGACTTGGTCGAGAGCAACCGCAAGAAGGCTTCGTTTCTGCAATCGGTCATCGGCCAGTTCAATTTGCCCGCACGGGTCCTGGCCAAGCGCATCGACGACAGCTATGCGCTTGTTTCCGCACCGGAAATCGTAACCGCCAGAGCGCTGGCCGCCCTTCCGGATCTGCTCGACCTGGCTGCGCCGTGGCTGACCAAAGGGTCACGCGCGCTTTTCCATAAAGGCCGGGATTACCGTGCCGAGGTGGAAGAAAGCACTCACCGCTGGGGCTTCGATCTGGTAGAACATTCGAGCATGACCGACCCACACGGCGTCATCCTTGAAATCACTGAATTGCGCCCGGCGAAACAGCAATGAATTACTGGCATAGGCCCATGAGCACAGCACCGCGTATCATCACTGTTGCCAACCAGAAAGGCGGCGTCGGCAAGACGACGACGGCCATCAACCTGGCCACGGCGCTGGCCGCGATCGGCGAGCGCGTGCTGATCGTCGATCTTGACCCGCAGGGCAATGCCAGCACCGGCCTCGGCATCGACCGCAAGGACCGCACCGTCTCGTCCTATGACGTGCTGACGGGCGAGCTCGAGCTGGAGCAGGCCGCGGTGCCGACGGCGGTGCCCGGCCTGTCCATCATACCCTCGACGCTCGACCTTCTCGGCATCGAGATGGAAATCGCCTCGGCGCCCGACCGCGTGCTCAAGTTGCGCAATGCGCTGCGCGCCGCCTCCGAGCGTTCGGCCCCGTTCGGCTATGTGCTGATCGACTGCCCGCCCTCACTCAACCTTTTGACTTTGAATTCAATGGCAGCGGCCGATTCCATTCTCGTGCCGCTGCAATGCGAGTTCTTCGCGCTGGAGGGTCTCAGCCAATTGCTGGAGACGGTCGAGCAGGTGCGCAATACCATCAACCCGGACCTCACCATCCAGGGCATCGTGCTGACCATGTATGACGGGCGCAACAACCTCGCCAACCAGGTGGTGCAGGATGTTCGCACCCATATGGGCGACAAGGTCTATGAGACGATCATTCCACGCAATGTACGTGTGTCCGAAGCGCCGTCCTACGGCAAGCCGGCGATCCTCTATGACCTGAAATGCTCGGGCAGCCAGGCCTATCTGCAGCTCGCCTCCGAAGTGATCCGCCGCGAGCGCAAGCTGCGCGCGGCCTGAGCTGCATCATCGCGCGGCTTGGTTAATTAGCCTATTCGATTCCGAAACGATCTGGACAAACTCATGAGCGAAGACCAATCGAGAAAAAGACTGGGCCGCGGCCTCGCGGCGCTGATCGGCGAGATCGACCGTCCGGCAGCGCCCGAAAAGCCGAGCGCGGCGGTGGCGGCCGACGGCAAGGTGCCGATCGAGTTCGTCAGCCCGAACCCGAAGAATCCGCGCCGGCATTTCGGCGACGCCGAGCTCACCGATCTCGCCCAGTCGATCCGTGAGCACGGCGTGGTGCAGCCGGTCGTGGCGCGCCCCTCGCCCTCGCAGCCCGGCCGCTACGAGATCATCGCCGGCGAGCGGCGCTGGCGGGCGGCGCAGCGCGCCGGCCTGACCGAGATCCCGCTGATCGTGCGCGACGTCAACGACCGCACCGCGCTGGAGCTGGCGATCATCGAGAACGTGCAGCGCGCCGACCTCAATCCGGTCGAGGAGGCGCAAGGCTATCAGCAGCTGATCGACGAGCACGGCTACACCCAGGCCGATCTCGGCCAGGTGATCGGCAAGAGCCGCAGCCATGTCGCCAACACACTACGGCTTCTGAAGCTGCCCCCCGTCATCCATAGCATGCTGGTCGACGGCGATCTCTCGGCCGGTCATGCCCGCACGCTGGTAACCGCGGAGGACCCGGCCGGGCTCGCCAAGCGCATCGTCAAGGAAGGGCTTTCGGTGCGCCAGGCGGAAGCGCTGGCGCAGATGCCCGCCGGCCCGACACCGGCCAAGACCAGGCCCGCGGCAAGCGCGTCGGACAAGGACCCCGACACGCTAGCGCTCGAGAAGCTGATGACCGATACGATCGGCATGATCGTCAGCATCGAGCACAAGGGCAAGGGCGGCACGCTCAGGGTCAACTATCGCTCGCTGGACCAGCTCGACGAGTTGTGCCGGCGGCTGAAGGACGAGCGGTAGGCGGCTGCGGCGCAACGGTATTTGCTGGAACCTGAGGTTTTGGCTTAAGGCTGGATATGCGTGATATATCGGTGATAAACAGGGCTTGGGCGATGCGCCGGCCCTTTTTTTTGCGCGCCGATCATTGAAGGCGGGTGGCGGCAGATCTCCGACTTGAGGGGAGTTGGCCGACAGGACAGGAGGGACGCTGTCCGGCCAGCGTATCAGCGCTTCTCTAGCCGCAACCCACGCGTCGTTATCCCCGGGCTTGACCCGAGGATCCATTCCGTGACCGAGGCCGAAGGGCTCAGCGGTACAAAATTCTGTAAACGTTGCAATGCCTTAGCGTCACGGAATGGATTCTAGAGTCTGCGCGCGTCGCTCCGCTCCTTGCTCAGCCCTGGAATGACGACGGAGATGGTTGGCGTTCCTTCGCGCCCCCTCTGTCCTCCTGGACATCCTCCCTCACAAAAGCCCACGAGGGGAGATCAGCCGGCGCGTCGGTTTCGCCAATCACAAGCGTTTTGCAGCACAATCGCGAAACACAGCCTGTCGCGCCAGTGCATCGGACAGGTCTGCCGTTTGCGCGTCGGCAGCACCGCTGTCTGCAGCCGCACGCGGCCGAGCGACCCGACGTTCCAGCGCCGGCGCCCTCCGCTTGACAGTCCGGGGCAACGGCGTACCTTCTATTAGCTCGAACTTAAGTTATGCCCCGGCGTGCCGATCAGTCGCGAAGAGGGCTCTCTGCCGTTCCGATCGTGTTCGTGAAACGGCACCGCCTCGCCAAAGCGATATGCCCGACGCGCCTGACGCAAACGGGAGGTGCAAATGGCAGTCAGTTGGCAATTGTCTGGAAGCTACTTCGAAAATTGCAGCTGCGATGTCGTATGTCCTTGCCTGCTGTCGACCAAAGCGCAGCTGACATCGAAACCGACGAAAGGCGTTTGCGACGTCGCCCTGGTCTTTCATATCGACAAGGGCAGTTTCGGCGACGTTCGACTGGACGGGCTCAATGTCGCGATGGTTGCTCACACGCCAGGTCCGATGGCGGAGGGCAATTGGACGGCGGCGGCCTATATCGACGAACGTGCGGATGACCGGCAAACAGAGGCGCTAGGCGCCATCTTCACCGGCGCCGCGGGTGGGCCGATGGCTGCCTTCGCGCCGATGATCAGCACCAATCTGGGAGCGAAGAAGGCGCCGATCAAATACCAGGTCGATGGCAAGAAGCGGTCGGTGGAGGTTGCCGGCGTGATGCAGCTGGCGGTCGAACCGTTGCCGACAATGCGCGAGGACGGCGAGATGTGGGCGGCCACCGGCCATCCCGTCAATCCAGACTGGCTAGGCCTGGCGATGGGCGTGGAAGGCAATACGTTCAGCGACCATGGCATGAGTTGGGATAATTCGCGCCGAAACGCGCACTACGCTCCGATCAATTGGTCCGGCCAGCAATAGTCCTTGACCGCATGGCCGGACGGACTCGCCCATGACGCTGACACTGCAGCGAAACATCGTTCTCGCGCTGCTGATTGCGAGCGCCGCGGCGTCGTGGACTCTGCTCATCCGACAGCAGATCGGCATGGATGCGGACATGCGCATGGAAATCTACTCGCCCACCATGGGCATGACGGCGCCGCTCTTTCTTGCCGTCTGGATCGTCATGATGATTGCCATGATGTTTCCGACGGCCGCCCCGATGATCCTGACGTTTCACCAGGTTCAAGCGGCCAAGCGGGGGCGCGGCGAAACCTTCGTCTCCACCTGGGTGTTCGTGGCCGGCTACATGCTGGTTTGGGGCGCGATTGGCGTTCTCGCCTTTGCCGGCGCGGCCGGCGCGGAGATGCTTGGCGGGCAGATGGGAATGTCCGCCGCGACGGCCGCGCGCATCGGCGGCGTGCTGCTGATCGTTGCGGGTGCCTATCAGCTCTCCCCATTGAAGGATATTTGCCTGGCCAAATGCCGCACGCCCATCGGTTTCATCCTGACCTCATGGCGCGACGGTCGTTGGGGCGCGGCAGGCATGGGCATCGAGCATGGGGCCCTTTGTCTTGGCTGCTGCTGGCTCCTGTTTCTCGCCGTCTTTTTGCTCGGGATCATGAATGTCGCCGCAATAGCCGTGGTCACCTTGCTGATCTTTGCGGAAAAGACCCTGCCGTCGGGAGAGCGGATAGCCAGGGTGTCGGGAATCGCTCTGCTCCCTTACGGCGCGGCGGTGCTGGTCTTTCCACAGGCGCTGCCGACCTTCCAGCCGATGGACCAGATGATGATGAATTGAGAATTGAGCAACGACAGGGCAGGACGTATCCTTCGTCATTCTAGGGCGAAGCAAGGAGCGAAGCGACGCGCGCAGACCCTAGAAACCATGCCGTGACGCCTGAGCGCCGCGACAGTTCAGGACATTCACCAGCCAATTCCGCGAAACAACTCGAACCATTCAGGATTGGTCTTCTCGATCAATTCAACCTTCCATTGGCGCGGCCAGCGCTTCAATGATGTCTCACGCTGGATGGCGTCGGTGATGTCGAGATACTCCTCGTACCAGACCAGACGCTGCACACCGTACGGCTGGTGAAGCTGGAGCCTTGGCCGGTCTTGTGCTCTGGCATGCGACGAGCAAGGTCGTTGGTGACACCGATATAGATCGTGCCGCCCTTCTGGCTCGCGGTCATGTAAACGTAGCCTGTCATGTTGCGATCTTAGCTGGCGCTGTCGGCAACGGCTATTCTGGACGGCAGCAGTCTACGGCCAATGTCACGGCATGGTTTCTAGGGTCTGCGCGCGTCGCTTCGCTCCTTGCTTCGCCCTAGAATGACGAAGAATACGCTGGTGGGACAG
Organism: Mesorhizobium sp. B4-1-1; assembly: GCF_006439375.1. Classification (NCBI taxonomy): domain Bacteria; kingdom Pseudomonadati; phylum Pseudomonadota; class Alphaproteobacteria; order Hyphomicrobiales; family Phyllobacteriaceae; genus Mesorhizobium; species Mesorhizobium sp. B4-1-1. Next base: position 9,070 of record NZ_VFTH01000030.1, on the reverse strand, counting down.
CACTCATTTGGCCTGCCCGTCCTTCGCAGCAGCTGCGCAGCAGCTCCGGAGGGTGGGCAGGCCATCACCGCTACAAGGAGGGAGTTAGCTGTCGCCCGGCGGTCGCCAATCGCCGGCGTTTACCTTTGCCCCAGCCTCGCACTCTCGATCGCAATCCCGAGCAGCGCCTGCCTTGCCAGCGCTTCGGACAGGTCCGGCCGCTTGCGGGTCTGCAGCACCGCCGTCTGCAGCCGGCCGAGCGCGCGACCGAGCGCCTCGACAGTCCAGCGCTCCAGCGTCTTTTCCACCAGCCTGCGGCGCGAGAAGAAGACGGGCGGACGGGCGCCGGCGACGACCGAGGCGGCATTGCGGCCGCCGGTCTCCATCTGGCCGCGCATCACCTGGATCGCCTGCAGTTGCCGCATCGCCGAGGACAGGACCAGGAAGGGATGGCCGCCTGACTGGCAATGGCGGTTGAAGGCGATGTCGAAGTCGCCGACCTTGCCGTCCAGCACGGCGTCGACCGCGGCGTCGAAAGACGCGCCGGAGACATCGCCGGACAGGACGTTGACGTCGCTGATGTCGATCTCCTTTTGGCCGTGCGCATAAAGCACCAGTTTCTCGATCTCGCCGCGCGAGGCGAGGCGATCGCCGCCGAGATTGCGGCGCAGCGCCTGGCGGGCGTCGAGCGTCATCGACATGCCGGCCTTGCGCAGTTCGTCGTCGATCACCGTATCGAGGTCGCGGGCCTCGTCGGCATAGCAGGGCAAAGCGATGGCGTTGCCGGCGGCCTCGACGATGGCCCTGAGGCCGGTGCCCTTCTTCAGGTCGCCGGCTTCGATGAGGATGATGGCGTCGCGCGCGGGTTCGGCGGTCAGCACCTTGACGTCGTCGGCCAGCGATTTCTGGCCGCTGGCATTGCGCACCCAAAGCAGCCGCCGGTCGGAAAACATCGGCACGGTGCGGGCTTCGTCGAGCAGCCGGCCCTCGTCGCGGTCGACTTCCGCGCCGTCCAGCCTGACCACGGAGAATGGGTCGTCGAGCGGCAGGCCGGTTTTCGCGGCGAAGGTCTTCGCCCGCTCGGCGACGAGGCCGCGGTCGGGGCCGTAAAGCAGGACGATCGCCATGGCTGGATCCGGCCTCGCCAGCCACGAATCGACCTCGTATCCTTTCTTCTGTGCCATGCGGGTGGGTTAGCACGGGGCGGGGGCCGAGTGAACGGAGAAGCGGCCGGCCTCTCTTCGCCATTCTCGGGCTTGACCCGAGACTCCATGCAGTGACCCTCTGCCAAAGACGCAAGGGTGCAGAATATTCTGTAACTGCTGCAACGCCTTAACGTCACGGCACGGAATCTAGGGTCTACGCGCGTCGCTCCGCTCGTTGCTCCGCCCTAGAATGACGATCCTAAATTAGCGCTGTCACGCCCGCCTCTGCTCTGCCGGGCGTCTCTCCCACGACTGGGAGATTAACTGCGGCGGCCGCGGCGCATGCTTTGGTTGTCTTTTCTGGCGGCAATCGCCCCGCAAACTTCCGCCAAATTGCGCGCAGCGCAAAAACATCGACAAGAAATTTCGCCGCCATATCTGCATCTTGGCGCTTGTGTGCCGCATCGGTTCCACGAGCCGACGGCCGAAGGGGAAGGCTGTGCCCAGACCCGGCGAATTGGCACTGGTCTGGCGGCGCGGATGTGCAAAGATCGCACCGGCAACATTGGAGGATGTGAGCTCATGGCCGATGCTGGAATGTTGCGCTTCCATGTGCCCGAGCCCGAGGTTCGGCCCGGCGGCACGCCCGATTTCTCGAATGTGACCATTCCCAAGGCCGGTTCGGTGCCGCGTCCGGAGATCGACGTCGATCCGCGCACCATCCGCGACATGGCCTTTTCCATCATCCGGGTGCTGAACCGCGCCGGCGAGGCGGTCGGGCCATGGGCCGGGCTGCTCAGCGACCAGGAACTGCTCGAAGGCCTGCGCCATATGATGACGCTCAGGACCTTCGATGCGCGCATGCAGATGGCGCAGCGCCAGGGCAAGACCTCCTTCTACATGCAGCATCTCGGCGAGGAGGCGGTGAGCTGCGCTTTCCGCAAGGCGCTGCAGCCGGGCGACATGAACTTCCCGACCTACCGGCAGGCCGGCCTTTTGATCGCCGACGGCTATCCGATGGTCACGATGATGAACCAGATCTATTCCAACGAGGCCGATCCGCTGAAAGGCCGGCAGCTGCCGGTGATGTACTCCTCGAAGGAGCACGGCTTCTTCTCGATCTCCGGCAATCTGGCGACGCAATATATACAGGCGGTCGGCTGGGCGATGGCCTCGGCGATCTCCAACGATTCGCGCATCGCGGCCGCCTGGATCGGCGACGGCTCGACCGCGGAGTCCGATTTCCATTCCGCGCTGGTCTTCGCTTCGACCTACAAGGCGCCGGTCATCCTCAACGTCGTCAACAACCAGTGGGCGATCTCGACCTTCCAGGGTATCGCGCGCGGCGGCTCCGGCACGTTTGCAGCGCGCGGCCTTGGCTTCGGCATTCCGGCGTTGCGCGTCGACGGCAATGACTATCTCGCGGTGCACGCCGTGGCGAAATGGGCAGCGGAGCGGGCGCGCGCCAATCTCGGGCCGACGCTGGTCGAATATGTCACCTACCGCACCGGCGCGCATTCGACGTCGGACGATCCGTCGGCCTACCGGCCAAAGGCGGAATCGGATGCCTGGCCGCTCGGCGATCCGGTCATCCGGCTGAAGAACCATCTTATCCACAAGGGCGTCTGGTCGGAGGATCGTCACACCCAGGCCGAAGCCGAGATCCTCGAAACGGTGATCGCCGCGCAGAAGGAGGCCGAGGGCCACGGCACGCTGCATGCCGGCGGCAAACCATCGACCCGCGACATGTTCGAAGGGCTCTACGAAGAGATGCCGCCGCATCTGAGGCGCCAGCGCCAGCAGGCGGGGGTCTGACCATGCCCAGGAAGACCATGATCGAGGCGATCCGCGACGCGCTCGACGTCTCGATGGGGCGCGACGACAAAGTCATCGTCTATGGCGAGGATGTCGGATTCTTCGGCGGCGTCTTCCGCGCCACGCAGGGCCTGCAGGCGAAGTATGGCCGCAGCCGCTGCTTCGACGCGCCGATCAACGAATCCGGCATCGTCGGCTCGGCCATCGGCATGGCCGCCTACGGCCTGAAGCCCTGTGTCGAGATTCAGTTTGCCGACTACATGTATCCGGCCTACGACCAGCTGACGCAGGAAGCGGCGCGGCTGCGCTACCGCTCGAACGGCGACTTCACCTGCCCGATCGTGGTGCGCATGCCGACCGGCGGCGGCATCTTTGGCGGCCAGACGCACAGCCAGAGCCCGGAAGCCCTGTTCACCCATGTCTCCGGCCTGAAGACGGTGGTGCCGTCCAACCCGCACGACGCCAAGGGTCTGCTGATCGCGGCGATAGAGGATCCGGATCCGGTGATCTTCCTTGAGCCGAAGCGGCTCTACAACGGTCCGTTCGACGGTCACCACGACCGTCCGGTGACGCCATGGTCGAAGCATGAGCTCGGCGAAGTCGCCGACGGCCATTACACGATCCCCCTCGGCAAGGCTGCGATACGCAGGCAAGGCTCGGCGGTCACGGTGCTTGCCTATGGCACGATGGTCTATGTCGCGCAGGCCGCGGCCGAGGAGACCGGCATCGACGCCGAGGTGATCGATCTGAGAACGCTTTTGCCGCTCGACCTCGACACGATCGTCGCCTCGGTGAAAAAGACCGGCCGCTGCGTCGTCGTGCACGAGGCGACGCTGACCTCCGGCTTCGGCGCCGAGCTGGTCTCGCTGGTGCAGGAAAACTGCTTCTATCATCTGGAAGCGCCGGTGGCGCGGGTCGCCGGCTGGGACACGCCCTATCCGCATGCGCAGGAATGGGACTATTTCCCCGGCCCGGCGCGGGTCGGGCGCGCGCTTATCGAGACATTGGAAGCTTAGAGCGGGGAGGCCTGGTTGGGCGAACACATCATCAAACTGCCCGATGTCGGCGAAGGCGTCGCCGAGGCCGAGCTCGTCGAGTGGCACGTCAAGGTCGGCGACCTCGTGCGCGAGGACACGGTCCTCGCCGCCGTCATGACCGACAAGGCGACCGTCGAGATCCCGTCGCCGGTCGATGGCGAAATCCTTTGGCTCGGCGCGGCGATCGGCGACACGGTGGCGATCGGCTCGCCGATCGTGCGGTTGAAGGTAGCCGGCGAGGGCAATGTGAAGGGCGCCGAGGCCGCGCCCGCGGCGAAAGCTCCGGCTGAGCCGGCTGAAACAAAGCCGGCGCCAGCGCCGGCCGCGCCGAGGGCGGCATCAAAGCCGGCAGAGGCGCAGAAGACGATCGCCGGCGCGTCGAAAACCACGCGTCCCGCCCCCGTTTCCGCCGCGCCGCGTGCGGAAGGCGAAAAGCCGCTGGCTTCGCCTGCCGTTCGGCTGCGCGCCAGGGAGGCCGGCATCGATCTGCGCCAGGTCGCGGGCAGTGGTCCGGCCGGGCGCATCAGCCATGAGGACATCGATGCGTTCGTCGCGCGTGGTCCGCAACTGGCCCGCGCGACCGGGCTTGCCCGGAAGGACGGCGTCGAGGACATCAAGGTGGTTGGCCTGCGGCGCAAGATCGCCGAAAGGATGTCGCTGGCGAAGTCGCGCATTCCGCACATCACCTATGTCGAGGAGATCGACGTCACGGCATTGGAGGAATTGCGCGCGACGCTGAACAAGGAGAAGCGCGGGGCCAGGGGGACGGAAAGGCCCAAGCTGACGCTGCTGCCGTTTTTGATGCGGGCGATGGTCAAGGCGATCGCCGAGCAGCCCAATCTCAACGCGCTGTTCGACGACGATGCCGGCATCATCCACCAGCATGAGGGCATCCATATCGGCATCGCCGCGCAGACGCCCAACGGACTGGTGGTGCCGGTCGTGAAACATGCCGAGGCGCGCGACCTTTGGGATAGTGCTGCGGAAGTCAACCGGCTGGCCGACGCGGCCAAGACCGGTACGGCGACGCGCGAGGAGCTGTCCGGCTCGACCATCACCATCACCTCGCTCGGCGCCATGGGTGGCGTCGCGACCACGCCGGTCATCAACTATCCGGAAGTGGCGATCATCGGCGTCAACAAGATCATGGTGCGGCCGGTATGGGACGGCACGCAGTTCATCCCGCGCAAGATGATGAACCTGTCGTCCAGTTTCGACCATCGCATCATCGACGGTTGGGATGCCGCGGTGTTCGTGCAGCGGATCAAGGCGCTGCTCGAGACGCCGGCGCTGATCTTCGTGGATTAGAGGTTATGGATAGAGACGTTGCCCGCGCACCTTCGTCATCCTCGGGCTTGACCCGAGGATCCATGCCGCGCCCGACGGCGAAGGACGCAGCGGCGCAGAATTCTGCACCGTTGCAACGTTCGAACGTCACGGCATGGATTCCAGGGTCTGCGCGCGTCGCTTCGCTCCTTGCTTCGCCCTGGAATGACGAAGTTCGGACGATATCCGCCAACCACCTTGGTTCCCGCCTGGGCTCTCGACATTCGCCGTCGTGTGCCCGCTTGGCAAAATCCCCGTGCTTAGCGACGAGGACCCCATGAAAGAGATCTCCTGCAAGCTGCTGGTCATCGGCGCCGGTCCGGGCGGCTATGTCTGCGCCATCCGCGCCGGACAGCTCGGCGTCGACACGGTCATCGTCGAGGTAGGCAAGCCGGGCGGCACCTGCCTTAATGTCGGCTGCATCCCGTCCAAGGCGCTGATCCATGCGGCGGAGGAGTTCGAGAAGGTCGCGCATATGGCAGGCGGCAAGGATCCGCTGGGCATCAAGGTCGCCGCGCCGACGCTGGAGCTCGCAAAAACCGTCGCCTGGAAGGACGGGATCGTTAGCCGCCTTAATAGCGGCGTTGCCGGATTGCTCAAGAAGGCCAAGGTCAAGACCGTGCAAGGCTGGGCGACGTTCCGGGACGGCAAGACCGTCGAGGTCGAGACCGAGACCGGCACGCAGGTGATCCGCGCCGAGACGGTGGTGATCGCCACCGGCTCGACGCCGGTCGAATTGCCGTTCCTGCCTTTCGGCGGGCCGGTCATCTCGTCCACCGAAGCGCTGGCGCTGAGCGACGTGCCGAAGAAGCTCGCGGTCGTCGGCGGCGGCTATATCGGGCTCGAGCTCGGCATGGCTTTCGCCAAGATGGGCGCCAAGGTCACCGTGGTCGAAGCGCTGCCGCGCGTGCTCGCGCAATACGACGCCGAGCTGACCCGGCCGGTGCTGAAGCGGCTCGGCGAGCTCGGCGTCGAGGTGATGCTGGGGGCCAAGGCGAAGGGATTGTCGACCCAGGGACAGGCGGGCAAGGGCGACGCGCTGCTGGTCGAGACATCAGACGGCAAGAACGCCAAACTCGCCGCCGACAGGATACTGGTGACGGTCGGGCGCAAGCCGCTGACCGAGGGCTGGGGCCTGGAGCAGATCGACCTCGACAAGGCGGGAAAATTCATCCGCATCGACGACCAGTGCCGCACCTCGATGCGCGGCATTTTTGCCATCGGCGACGTCACCGGCGAGCCGATGCTGGCGCATCGCGCCATGGCGCAAGGCGAGATGGTGGCCGAGATCGTCGCCGGCCACAAAAGAAGCTGGGACAAGCGCGCCATTCCGGCGATCTGCTTCACCGATCCGGAGCTGATCACCGCGGGCCTGTCACCGGAAGAGGCGAAGGCGCTAGCCGGCGAGATCAAGATCGGCCAGTTCCCGTTCGCCGCCAACGGCCGGGCGATGACCAAGCAAGGCGAGGATGGGTTCGTACGCTTGGTGGCGAGGGCCGACAATCATCTGGTGCTGGGCATCCAGGCGGTCGGGCAAGGCGTTTCGGAGCTGGCGGCCGCCTTTGGCCTGGCGCTGGAAATGGGCGCGCGGCTTGAGGACATCGCCGGCACGATCCATGCGCATCCGACGCAGGGCGAAGGTTTCCAGGAAGCGGCGCTGAAGGCGCTCGGCCACGCGCTGCATGTCTGAGTCCTGCGCCGGTCGACCCCCGCTCCGTCGAGCTGCGCTCGACACCTCTCCCCCGATCGACGGGGGAGAGGAAAGGCGCGAACTTAGTCCGCCAAGCTCCTTTCCTTTCCCTCCGGAGGGGGGAGAGGTGGCGCCGCGAAGCGGCGACGGAGTGGGGGAAGGCGCTGCTCAGATGCGCTGCCGCTGACAACTACACATCACCACCGGGGCCTCAACCAGGGCCAGGCATCCGGCTTGAAATAGCAACCGCCCGGCGCCGGTCGACCCCCAACCCGTCGAGCTGCGCTCGACACCTCTCCCCCGATCGACGGGGGAGAGGAAAGGCGCCGCTCAACCCGCCAGCCTGCTCGCCATCTCGTGCTGGGCGTAGGCGCGGCCGAAGCGGTTGGCGAGGAAGGCGTCGAGGGCGATGTCTTCCTGGCGCACGAAACCCTTCGCCGGCAGCGAGCCGTCGGCCAGCATGTCGAGCACGGCGCAGATGCCGGAAGCGGTGGTGATCTGGATGGCGCTGCGCACGATGTTGCCGACGCGCTGCGAATAGATCTTGTTGGCGTAGGTCTCCTGCAGCAGGCGGCCGTTGCGGCGGCCCGAGACGGTGACGAAGACGATAACCACGTCCTGCAGCGTCGAAGGCAGCGCGCTCTCAAAGATGTCCTTCAGCACGTCGCGGCGGTGGCGCAGGCCCAGATCGTTGAGCAGCGCCTTCATGATCGCGGCGTGGCCGGGATAGCGGATGGTGCGGTAGTTCAGCGTGCGCACCTTGCCCTTCAGCGTCTCGGCGAGCGTGCCGAGGCCGCCCGAGGTGTTGAAGGCCTCATAGGTGACGCCGTCGAGCGAGAATTCCTCGCGCTCCTCCAGCGGAGGCACTTCGATCAGCTCGCCCTCGACGATCGCCTCGCAAGGCTCGCAATATTCGTTGATGACGCCGTCGGTGCTCCAGGTGAGGTTGTAGTTCAGCGCGTTGGACGGATATTGCGGCAGCGCGCCGACCCGCATGCGCACGCTTTCCAGCGTGTCGAAGCGGCTGGCGAGATCGTTGGCGACGATCGAGATGAAACCCGGCGCCAGGCCGCATTGCGGGATGAAGGCGCTCTCGGCGTCACGCGCCAGCTCCTTGACGCGGCGGGTCGAAACGACATCCTCGGTCAGGTCGAGATAGTGCACGCCGGTGGCGGCGGCCGCCTCGGCGATGCGGGTGGTGAGGTGGAAGGGCGCGGCGCTCAGCACGGCGAACTTGCCGGCGAGAACCTTCTCGAGCTCACCCACGGCGGCGATGTCGAGCTCCTGCGTCTCGACGCCGGCCGGCAGTTCGGCGGCGGCAAGCTGGGCGGCCGAGCGGTCGACGAGCGTGACGCGATAGTCGCCCGTGGCGCTCAGCATTTCGGCGATGGTCGAGCCGATCTTGCCGGCGCCGACGACAACGATGTTCTTCATGATCAATATCCCCTGCGAATTCTGATTTGGGCCAATCCTGATTTGGGCCAATTCGATTGACGAGAATCTTCGCAGCTTACCTGTCGAAAGGAAGCGTGGAATCTGGCAATATGAAGCCAAACTTTAAGCGATCTGCCGAAAGGTTTCGTCGAAATGATCACGGAAGCCGAACAAGCCCTGCTTACCCTGCTGCGCGCCAACGCCCGCGCTTCGACGGCGGAGCTCGCGCGGCAGCTCGGCGTGTCGCGCACGACGGTGCAGAGCCGCATCGAGCGGCTGGAGCAGCGCGGCATCATCGCCGGCTATGGGGCGAGGCTGTCGCTCGACTACGAGCAAGGGCTGGTCAAGGCGCATGTGCTGCTCACCGTCACGCCGAAACTCGCCGACAAGGTGGTGCGCAGCCTGGAAGCGATGGCGCCGGTCCGCACGGTGCATTCGGTGAGCGGGAATTTCGACATGATCGTTATCGTCGACGCGCCGTCGATCCGCGATCTCGACGCGCTGCTCGACCGGATCGGCGCGATGGACGGGGTAGAGCGGACCTCGTCGTCGATTATTTTGTCGACGCGGGTGGATCGGTAGCAACGCCTCAGATGTTTGCGGGGCGGCGAAGCTGCCGATCTTCCCCCCTTGCGGGGGAGATG